>DATFGJ010000355.1:0-6024 GCA_035249585.1 Lacipirellulaceae bacterium | reverse complement strand
AGTAGACGCACTGCGCGTTGCCGTCGATCCATGTGGTGACGATGCCGAACCGGTCGAACTCGACCTGATCGTCCGGATTACTCGCTATTTCGACCGAGCCGCCGTTGCCATCCAGCGTCGCTCGAAGGCTCCCAGGGCGCTCGGCGCTTGGCGGTTCGTATTCCAGCGACCAGTCGTGCGTCGCACCGTCTGGAAGAATGTGAGGCAGTTCGGTGCCGTGCGCGTACCCGATATTCCCGCCGGAACTATGACACGCGGGATAAAATAAAAAACCCTCGCGGCTGGGGCCTTCGACCGCCACGCCCAAGAAGTTTTCCGGAAAGCCGGTAACTGGCTGCGTTTCGGATACGGCCATGCTGGCCATCGAATTGAAGAAGCCGAGCAGCGTGGTACTGTCGCTCACGCCGCGGTGCAGTGTCACTTTGCCGCCGGCGCGGATTGGTTTATTGAGCGTGAGTGGGCCGACGCGGTCGCCGTAGTAGGCGAGCTTTTCGGGAAAGCGCCGGTCGCCGCGAAAGATTTCGCCGCCTAGTTCGCCGGCCGACTTCCCGCCTGCAAAATGGGTACGGCTGTATCCAAAGTCGAACCGCGGCCGGACGCTTGCCGTTCGATAGGTGCGGCGCGTGCCGACGGCCTGCCATTTTGGATCACTGTCGAAGTGCTCGGTCTTACCGCCAAATGTCAAGTCGTCGAACCACACCTCGCCGCCTTGATCGAAACTTTTGGGAATATTCAGTACGCCGAAGCGATTAAACGTTGCGCCGTCCTCTTTGTGGCCGGGATCAAGATGGCATATTGCCGTTTCATCGTCGATCTTGGCGGCAACGCTGCCCGCGCCGTGGTTGCCGTCGGGGTCATACACGAGCGACCACGTGTGCGGGACGCCGCTGTCGAAGCCTTTCAATTGAGGACGGCCGGATTCGGCCTCAATGATCGTGGTGAAACCACCGGGGCTGTCGCCGCCGGCTCGCCAGCGGCTCGTTGCATATTCCACGTACGCATAGAACACTTCGCCGCGGCCGTAGAGCCGCAGCACGATTGAGTTGGGCGTTCGCCACTCATTGACTGTCGAAGCGTTGAAGAAACCGACGAGGATATGAAAGTGGCGCCCCGTGCAGGCAAATTTCCCAGAGGCAGCCAGCTTATCGCCAAAGGATTTGGTCTCGAACGGCTTTGCGTAAAAGCAAGGCTCGGCCGCCGGCGTGAGCAGGCCGCCGATCTCGCCAATTGCCCTGCCTCCGGCGTGCTGCGTTCTGCTGTAGCCAAAGTCTTGCGTAATAAGCTGCGGCTCGGGTGACGTGGCGCGGTTGTTGACGCCGTCCCACTGCGGATCTTCGTCGAAACGCTCGGTCCGCTCCTCAGCACGCGCGGCGTCGACTAGCACGACAATGAGGAGGGTAAGGCAAACACCAACCGCGCGCATTGGATGTCTCCTGGCAGAAAAGATCGAGCCTCATTCCTCATCTCACTCCGGCTTGGCGAACATGCGGCCCAAGGCCTCCTGCAAGCTCTCGCGAGCGGCGGCGCTTTTGATGGGCACGACCTTCACTGTTTTGTCGTCCGCACTGGTGTCGACGAGCTTCACTAGCTCGAGCACCTCGTCCATAAGATACGCCGGCGCGGAGAGCACGATCGTGTTGTCCTCGACGTCGACGCCGACGGAGAGTAGGCCTTGATATTCGGGGCTTTTGACCGTGGCGGCCAAGGCGCGGTTGTAACCGTATGGCCGGTCGGACGACTGGCCGGCAAACACTTTGTCGCTTGAGCTTAAGAGGTCGCGGTAAACCTCTTTTACAACCTCGGCCACTTCGGAGGCCCGCTTGCGCTGCACACGGTAGATGCGCTGCTGGCGAACGAGCCGCGCGTCTTCCTGCTCCGGCTGATCCAGGAGCCGAACTAACTGGTTGACGAGCTCCATCTGCCGCCGCGACGCGTGTTGAATCATGAGCCGATTCGTGCGCGAGTCGGCCTCGATCTCCAGCCGTTCTGCCGTGGATAGCGGCGAGGAATCGCGCGGCTGCGTGTGCTCGACCAGTGCTTCGAGCTGGCTTTCGACGATCGCCGCCTGGGCGTGTTTCAGCTCGATAATCCGTACATCACCATCCGCGGGCACGATCTTTTCCACCAGTTGCTTGGCCGCTTCGGCCGCCGCCGGGTCGCGCGACAGGATAAACATGTCATCATCATCGCTACCGGCAATGACGCGCACGGCGGATGAGTCTTCCGCAATGGTGTTGGGCGCCGGCTCCAAGGACGGGGGCGGATCCGGAGAGGCGGTTGCAGGCGGCGCGGGACTCTGCTGCACAACAAGTTGGGCCGGCGGCCCCGTGGGATGAATGCTCATCGGCTGGGCCGTGTTGTCCGCCGGTGCCGGCGGCGGCTCGGGCTTGGCCTCCGGCGCCGCGTTCGGCGGAACTGCGGGCGCTATGCCGGCATCCGCCGCCGGCGTTTGCTGCGTTTCGGGTTCGATCACCAGCGGAGCATCGCTGACGTCCTTCCAAACCCGCTTCAGACGTTGTGTTACCTCGTCAGCGTTGGCCCCGCGTAAATGCACGACATGCACCTTCGGCTTGGCCTGAGCGAGGCCTGAGTTTTCGCCAAGCTGGGCCAGAAACTCGCGGACCTCGGCCACTTCGGCCGGCGTGGCCCATAGCAGCAGTCGATTGTGCGCCGCATCGGGCTCGATCTGAAAATCTCCGGCCGCGGCTGTGCCCGCAGATCCGCGCCGGGCGAAATTCTTCATCACCAGCTGCACGGCCTTGGTCGCGTATTGCGGATCGATATCGGATAGCGGCAGCACTTCGGCTCGCCGGCCGTTCGTGCGAAAGCTGTCAATGATGTTGGCGATGACAAGGTGATCCTCTGGCGAAGCGAAAACAACCAGCCGGTTGTAGGCCGCCTCGTGCTGAATGCGCGTTTCTTTGCTGATGTTGCCGCGTTCCTGCAGGGCCTGCATCAGCTGCGCGATCGTATCCGGGTCGAACCCGCTCACTTCGTGAACCTTCACGCGGTTAATGCTTTCCCAGGCCGACTCCCCGGAGGGCAGCGGCTTATCCATGGCTTCGACGGCCTGCCGGGCGATCTCGATCTTGTCGGGCCGGCCATTCACCAGGATGCTGTTCTCTTTATCATTCACCACAAGGTGCACATCCGGCTTGTCGCTGAGGAACTGCTGAGCATTGGCCCCGAGCTGCTTCACCGCCTCGGAACGGAACTTCACTTTCTCGATATCCAGCTGCGTCTCCACGGCCGGCGCCGGCGTCGGCTCGGCGGGCAGGCCGAGCAGCTGCCGAACCTTCACGGCGACTTCTTCAGCCTTGCGATGTTTGAGGCGAAACTCGGCGACGCGCTCGCGCCGGCCTTCGTCGGCTTCGGCGCGCGTGAGCAAACGGTGCAGCTCGCGCAGATTCACCACCGCGTCCATCGCTTCCAGGCGGTTGGAGCTGGCCATCGGGAAAAGCTTGCCGTACGGGCTGACGAGCGGCTTGAACTCGCCCGCCGCTTCTTCGGCAATCATCCAGTCGAGCGGGAATGAAACGCGCACAAACTGGTGCCGCGGCAATTCGGCCAGCTGCGCCGCATCGACCTTGGGCACGAGCGTGATATCGATATTCTCGAGCGAGGCCAAGCGCAGCACCTCGCCCCGCGTGAGCAGCGTGAACCCGCGCGCGAGCAGCTGCATGTTGATGACGTCTTCCGCTTCTTCAATGCTGTACTGTTTGGTGCTGGAAAGATTGAGCGTGCCTTCGGGCAGCTTCTGCCAATCGAGGTTGAGCTTCCGCGCCGTGGCGAGCCATTCGAGAACGGAAAGCCAGGGCTGCTCCTGGAAATTGAGCCGAACCAACTCGGTTGATGTGTGAGCAGGCGCACTCGATGACACCGCGGCCGGAGCGGCAGGTCCGGGTGAGGGCTGTGCGGCAGGCTCCTGAACTGGCGCGGACGGTAGCGCCGCGGACGAGCTGGCCGGAGTTGCCTCGGCATTTGGGGCAGGACTGGCAATCGCCGGCGCCCCAGCTGGCGCCGCTTCTTGGGCGACGCTTCGAGCGACGAAAATGCACTCAAGCACGGCAACCAGCATGAAACAGCACGACCACTGTTTTGATGCCATGGTTGCACCGCGCAATGCGCAAGTCGTATGGTTCATGCGCGCACCAAATTAGGGATAGCTGAGGATTCAGCCGTGAACTGCGAAGTCACAAAGGCGGGTCCGCGCGAGGCCCAGTTCAACCGTGAACTGGCCGCGCCGGCATACACTTCGCGGGAAAGGCGTGTGGGAGCTCCCGGCCAAGGCGCCCGTATCCTAGCCGACGAAAGACGGGCGCGCCTGCCCCCAAGGCGCGATTCGGCAGTAAAATTGCGCAGAACCGCGACCGGCGACCGGCTCCAGGGCCGCGGAACCTTGCCTAGTTTGACTGGTCAGCCTCAACGCCAGCCAGGCGACTAACGTCGCCGCAAACAACCGAAAGCCGCTGCGACTGCGGCCAGAAGCACCACAGCGGACGGCTCAGGCACCGCAGACGAGCCAAGCGCCGAGCCGCTGCCCGAGGTGCGGCCAAAATTCATCCGCCAGTCGTTGTATCCAGCATCCGAGCCATCCGTCTTGCGCCAGACCACATAGTCGGCGGCGTCGACTTTGCCGTCGTTGTTGAAGTCGCCGTCGAGGCCGAGATCGGGCAGGCCTTCAATCAGCGAAGTGAGCGTGTAGTTGTCCATTCCTGGCGTACCGGTGACCATGAAGAAGGTGTTGAAATCCGCAGGTACCAGTGTACGTGGGGTGGCACCGTCGTGAGGCCAGGCCGGGCCCGTCTTTCCGCTCAGGCCATTGGCTTGGAGAATCCCCATGTTCCACAGGTCCTGGTACGAGACCTGAACGTCTCTGCCCGTCCAATCGGCCCCAATCACCGGGGCCGGCGGCTCCGGCGACGGGTCCTCCGGCGCAGGTTGCCGAAGCACGCGGATGCCGGCGCTGTCGACCTTGATCGAGCCAGGGCCCGTGAAGTTGATGAAGAACTCCTCATTGTGGGCCCTGACGGGATCAGCCAGACTTAAATGTTCGCTGTAGTCGTAAAAGAAGGCCAGCTCGCCGACGACGCCACCAAGACCAGTCATCTCGCCGTTTTCGATGGGGGTCCCGCCGCCGGTGAGGTCCATATGACCGTCGTTAATGGTGAAGTGGACTCGGGTGTTCGGCGAGGATTCGCCATCGGTGCCGAACCACAATTGACCAGTGTTCTCGATCCGGCCGCCGTTCTTGATGACCACGTTGGCCCGTGGCGGCAAGGCGCCCAAGAACGGCGAATTGTTGTCATCGTTGTACGAGCCGAAGATCATGTTTCCACCGCCCGCGTCGCCGTCCTCGTCGCCAGGCGCTTCGCCCGTGCGCCGAAACGTGCCGCCGTCGAGGATCAGTTCGGACGGGTCGCACCGACATTCCGCAAACGTGGTGTTTGCAGGAAAGTCCGACATGTCCTGCCACCAGGTGGCGCCGTCCTTAATGGTGAGCGTCGATCCCTGCCGCAGCCGGAAGCCAGACTGCGAGACTATCGGGTTGTAGTCCACCGTGGCGCCGCCGCCGATGACGATATGCCGGGCAGCGGTTGTAGTTGGGTCGACGCTGTTCATGCCTTCGGTGCCGTGATCTGCGAGCATCAGCGTCGTGGCATCGCCGGTCGCGCCCGTTCTTACGTTCCGCCAGGCGTTGGCATTGTTCCATTCGCCGCTGGCCCCGCCGACCCACTCGATCGTATCTAGTGTCGTGGCCGGCTTAGCGGTGAGCGTGTAATCGTCCGTTCCCGGCGTGCCGGTAGCAGTGAAGAAGTCGTCGAAATTGGCTGGTTGTAGTGTACGCGGGGTGGCACCGTCGTGAGGCCAGGCCGGGCCCGTCTTTCCGCTCAAGCCATTGGCTTGGAGAATCCCCATGTTCCACAGGTCCTGGTACGAGACCTGAACGTCTCTGCCCGTCCAATCGGCCCCAATCACCGGGGCCGGCGGCTCCGGCGACGGGTCCTCCGGCGCAGGTTGCCG
>DATFGJ010000354.1:0-4693 GCA_035249585.1 Lacipirellulaceae bacterium | reverse complement strand
CAATTTGGGTCGTTTCACCTCCTGTGCCCGTCCATGAAGGAAGCGTTATTGAGATCACCGGCTGGGTGCGAATCGATAACGCGATTGCCGGCAGCGTGGACGGCTTGCAGATTCTTGATTCGCTGGGCGGCGCCGAGCTATCAAATACGTTGCGAGAAACGGACGGTTGGCAAGAATTCAGCATCATTCGCGGCGTACCGAATTCCACGGAGCTTCGACTGACTTTTGCGCTTAGCGGCGTCGGCTCGGCCTGCATCGATGGCGTGATAGTTCGTGCCATTGAGCCGCCGGCGGCTCGCCGATTGCCGGCCGTTTCAGCCCTCGACCGGTCGGCAGCGAACGAGGGCGAAATCGTCGGACCTATGCTTGTCGCGCCGGCGACCCGATAATATAGCCACAGACACGTGTTCGAACCGCATGGCGGAGCGGCTCATGCCGCGATCGAATTCAACTCTTCGTGCCGACGCCGAGCGAATTTGGCGCGCCGGCGTCGCAGCCGTGCAGGCCGATCAGCTTATCCAATCGCAGGTTTGCCTGGACGGCAAGGTGCTATTAATCAACGACGAGGCGATCAACCTGCGCGGCGTTCGGCGTATCGTCGTTGTCGGCGCAGGCAAGGCGGCGGGGGCGATGGCGGCGGCATTGGAAAGCGTCCTCGGGCCGCAATTGCTGGCCGAAAAAAACGTCGCCGGCTGGATTAATGTGCCTGCCGATTGCGTTGTGCCCACCAGGCGAGTGCACCTTCACGCGGGCCGGCCGCCGGGCATCAACGAGCCGCACCCCGAAGGGGTCGTGGGCACACAACGCATTCTCGAGCTGGTTTCGTCGCTGGAGCACGCCGACCTGTGCTTCTGTCTGCTTACCGGTGGCGGCTCGGCCCTTATGCCGGCGCCGCCGCCCGGTATAACGCTGGGCGACAAAATCCAAGTGACACGGTTGCTCAGCGCTGCCGGGGCCAACATCGAGCAGTTAAACGCGGTGCGAGCCCAATTGAGCATGGTCAAAGGCGGCGGCCTGGCACGCGCCTGCCGTGCCGGGCGCCTGATAACATTGTTGATTTCAGACGTACTCGGCGATCCGCTTGAAATGATCGCTTCGGGGCCAACGATTCAAAGCGCGGGCACACCCGCAGGCGCGATCGCCGTGCTTAAAGAGTTGGGCCTGGTGAACGAACCGACGCTGGAAGCTGTGGTTCGGTGGCTGCGCGGCAGAGGACGCAATGCGACAATAGCCGGACCGCATCCGTCCGCGCATGACGCGCCGACAATTACCTACCATGTGCTCGGCAACAATGCCACCGCCGTCGATGCGGCCGGGGCGGAGGCGGAGCGGCTTGGGTATTCGCACGCGATGGTTTGCGCGAATAAACCAGAAGGGCCGGCCGAGGATGTCGGGCGGCATTTAGCGGAGATGGCAGTACGAATGCGCGCCGAGCCCGGACCCGATTGCTTGATCTCGGGCGGCGAGCCGACCGTGACGCTCGTCGACGAATCGCACCGCGGCAAGGGAGGCCGCAATCAGCAACTGGCGCTCGCGGCGCTTACGCACTTGGTCGATTGCCGTGGAATCGCTCTATTGTCGGCCGGAACTGATGGCGAGGACGGGCCCACGGACGCGGCCGGCGCTTTTGTCACGGAGGAAGTCATCCGAGCGGCCCGAGAGCAGCATCTTGATGCGAACCGATTCCTGGGCCGCAACGACGCCTACCATTTCTTTCAACGAGCCGGCGGGCTGTTCATCACCGGGCCGACGCAAACCAATGTTTGCGATTTACGAATTGTTCTCGTCGAGCAAGATTAATCCCACCACCATTGATCGGGCGCGAGCTTCGACAGATCGATGGCAGCGCGGGCTTCTTCGACTTTGCCCTTTTCATCTTCGAGCAGGTTCGTTGGTTCCACGGCTTCGGTCGGCCGCATTTGCACGCCGCCGCCGATGGGTGTCACAAGCGTGTTGCCTTTCCACAAGCTGTTGACTGCCGATTCGACCTGCTGCGGCGGATTGAGCGTTTCCACCGGATAGGTCTCTTCGCTGTGGAAAACGGACGGCTTCCAATCGACCAGGCCGTAGTAATCCTGGTTCTGTATGAACGCCGCGGCAACCGCCAGGTCGATGCAGTTGCGAAGCTGCGCGTACACCGGGGCACGCTGCGCAAGCTTGGGATAGACCTTGGTAAACGCCTTGACGAAGGCGTCGCTGGCCCGGTTGCCTTTGGCCGCCACACTCCGCTTGCCGTCCTTGTCGACGACCTCATTTTCACCAACGAGTTTCACGCCTTCGCCCTCGAGCTTCATCGCGAGCGAATCCTCGCTCACGCGCACGCACTGGTATTCGGGCACGAAGTACCACCGCTGCAGTGCGTTGCGGGCCACCTGCGCCGGATTGGCCCGCTCAACATAGCTGGTGAGCCGCACCGGAGGCTGTTCGAGGCCGATGCCGATGAGCTTCATCCGATAATCGGCCTCCACCATCACCTGGGCGAAATGTGTCTTCGGTGAAACGCCGCCGACGGTGATTACTTGCATGCCGAGCCGATCGCGCAGGCCGCTCGCGACGAATTGTGACTCGTTCGGGTTGAAGTTTGGCGTGCCGCCCGGCCCAACCAGCTCGTGCAGAAACTGATGCATTCGCGACAGGCCTTCCTCTGTCGGATCGATCGAGCAGTAAATGAACGGCTTGGCATTGTCGGCACCGGGCGGAAAGGCGCGAAGCGCGACGACCAAGTCTTGCAGCTCGAGCACCGGCCGGCCCGTCTCAATGCCCTGCATGCGACCTGACGGCGCCTGGCCCCAAGGCTCGGCCGGGCCGGCGATCACAATGTCACCCGACTCCGGGTAGCAAAACACGTATTGAAGTCGCGTAATACCGGCCAAGTGGCGCATCGCATCATCCGCGTCGCGTCCCTCGGCCAATCGCTGTTTCAAAACTCGCTCCAAGCGGGTCAGTGAAACTTTGCGCAGCGGGCTGCGGCGCGCCACATTCTCATCCAGGCGCTGAAATGCCTCTTGAATGCGCTGGCGCGACAGTTCGCCCGTGGGATCGGAAACCGTCACGCGCCGTAACACGCCATCAGCGTCGACCGCCACACCGGACGTAGCGCCGCCGCCGATCGTGCCGCCACCACCCTGACCGCCGCCTCCAAAACCGCCGCCACCGCCAAATTGTGCGCGCGTTGTTTGTTGCGCAACAGCAAGGCAAACGACCAGGGCGGCAATATGCGCGCTTGCTCGCCAAGGATTTTGGATGACGGACCATCGGATGCGAGACATGGTGATACCTCTACTTTCAGTCCGGTTCGCCCGGCACCTCTAATGGCGCCGGCTCGCGGCGCGGAATCTCCGCGGGTGGGCCTGACGGCGCAGTTCGCCGAGATTTCGCCCACCCTTTCATGCTAATCGGGTTGTTTAGGCAAAGCAAGAAAACGCCTGGAAAGGCATAGTTGGCAATCTTCACAGGGCGACTCGCGCGTGGAAGCTGGACGCCCTTTGTGGTACGTTTGGCCCAGAGATTGCTATAACGCCGGCAGGCCCAAACTGAGGAGTCGTCATGCGCTGGAAAGGGCGGCGGCAAAGCGAGCATGTCGAGGACCGCCGGTCGATGCGCGGGCCGGCGATGGCCGGTGGCGGTCTCGTGGGGCTGATCCTCGTTCTGGTGGTGGTCCTGTTGGGCGGCGATCCGCGCCCGCTTCTGCAACAGATCGAGAACAATCCGCCGCAGCAGGGCGGTCCAGCCGTTATCGATCCGGCCCAGGACGAGCTGGCACAATTCGTCTCCGTGGTGCTGGCCGACACCGAAGACGTGTGGACCGAATTGTTCCGAGAGCGGGGCGACCAATATCGGAAGCCAACACTCGTGCTGTTTCGCCAGGCCGTTCGATCGGCGTGTGGTTTTCAGGGTGCGGCGACCGGCCCGTTTTATTGTCCGCTCGACGAGGACGTCTACATCGATTTGAGCTTCTACGATGAAATGAAAGAGCGACTCGGCGCCCCGGGCGACTTTGCGCAAGCGTACGTGATTGCGCACGAGGTCGGTCATCACGTGCAAAAACTGCTGGGGATCAGCGACCGTGTGCATCAGCTGCAAAGCCGGGCGAGTCGGGACGAAGCCAACGAACTATCGGTGCGGCTGGAGCTGCAAGCGGACTTTTTTGCCGGCGTGTGGGCGCATCACGCTCATCAGAACTGGCAAATCCTGGAAGAGGGTGATATCGACGAAGCGCTCGGCGCAGCCACCGCGATCGGCGACGATCGCTTGCAGATGGAATCGCGCGGCATTGTCGTTCCGGAGTCGTTCACGCACGGCACGTCCGAGCAGCGGGCCCGCTGGTTCTCGCTCGGGCTGCGGACCGGCGACATGTCCCGCGGCGACACGTTTGGCATCGACTACGCCGAACTCTGATGGCCGCCATATCGTAATAACGCCAATGGCCGCCGGCTCAGCCGGCGGTTTTCCATTTGGCACGCTTGCCATCGCTCATTCATCGCTGGGCTATCATGCAGCTGCCTGCGGATGGAGGCGGCATTAATTTCCGCATCACCTGCATAACCGGACGCAACTGATGCGGAAACTCATCAATCCACGTTGCGAAACGCCAACGCGAGCTTTCTTCGGCGGTAGATTTTAACAGGCTGGTCGATTGCGCGGTCCGAGTCGGCCTGGCATTTCGTGTGCCGGATATCCGGCTCGGCCGCGC
>DATFGJ010000353.1:0-3244 GCA_035249585.1 Lacipirellulaceae bacterium | reverse complement strand
GAGCGGATTGACGCTGGCAATGTCGCTGTCGTCCAGTCCAACCAGGCCCTCGTCGCCCACCGCATCGGGATCCGGCTGACCCGTTGGCGAAGTGCCTGAAGGCAGGACACGGCCCGTTGGCGGAGCGCCTGGTGGCAACACCTGGCCCGTCGGCGGCGTCAAATTAGGATTTGCCTCGCCGGTCGGCGCGGTCAAATTCGGATTCACTTCGCCCGTTGGCGGCGTCAAGTTTGGATTTACTTCGCCGGTCGGCGGCGTCAAGTTCGGCTGCACCTGGCCGGTAGGTGGCGTCGCGGTGCCGCTGCCGGAATTCTCGTTAGTGACCTGGGCGAGAACGTTTCGTGGTATGGATGGAGTCGATTGCGTCTGGGACTGGTCCTGATTGCCGCTGCCTCGACGCGGCGCCTGCCGCAGTTGCGGGCGCGGGCGCGGAGCGTTGGCCGGCGGGTTGTCGAGTTGCAGCGAATTCGTCCTTTGCCGATCGAACGGCCGCCTGACGCGATTCATGCGCTCTTGCGATCTCACGTCGCGTTCCGGCGCTTGGGTATTCCGAGCGCTGCGCATCGGTTGCTGGCCGCCGAGAATGAGACCTGCGTCTTCAATTCCGACCGGGTAGGTGCCGGGCGCCAGCCCACCCACGTCGAGCATCACGATCATGCCGTTCGTGTCATCGCGGAAACCGGCCATGCCAATGCGGCTGGCGCCTCCTACTCCGGGATTGTTCGGTCGAAGCGAGTTTTGTCGCGCACGGGCCGCATTAGGCGGAGTCCGCTGCCCGGTGGCGGCAGCGGCGGTGGCCGCTTGCCCACTCGGTTGATTGGGCGGATTTAGTGGCGCAGTTTGCTGCGGCGCAGTTTGCTCGGGCGCAGTTTGCTGCGGCGTAATACGAAAGATCTCGGCCACGGCCCGATCCGTGGTGCCTGCCAGGTCGTCGTCGAAAAATCCGCTGTCGTTGACGAACACGTCGTTATCCGAAATAACGCCGGGGGCGAAGGGCTGATTTGCGCCGGTCGGGGGAACAGTCCCTTGGCCCTGCACCTGCTGCCCGGTGATCTGCTGGCCGAGCGGCCCGAGCCTGCGAACATCGTCAGCCTTGGCTTCGGGCGTTCGAATCTCGGCCGTGATCCGTTCGTCACCGCGCACCAGCTCGACGCTCACGGCCGAACCATCGGGCGTATCGGTCACGAGTCTGCGAATGCCGTCGATCCACTCGCGGTAGGACTCCGCTTTGAAACCGTCGAAGGATGCGATCTCGTCGCCCTCGCGCACTCCGCTCTCGAATGCCGGGGAGCCCGCGGCCACGTCAACAACTTTCACTCGTCCCGAATCGGCTTCCTGCACGTGCATTCCCAAAATCATCGCCAGATTATTTGGATCGTCGACGACTTGTTCGCCGCCACGCTGATCGAGCGCCGCGGCCTGCTCCTCCGGCGACAGGACTTCGCCCTCCTCATCCTGAGCATCTGGATAGACGGTCAACTCATCGGCATCAGCCGGGTCGTCACTCGCGCTTTCGCCGGCATCCTCGCGCTGCGCCACGCGCACGTTCTGCGCGCCCGCGGGCAATGCGAAAATCGCAAGTGATAATGCAACGATGCTGAGAATCGACACGCGACAAGTCGAATTGAAGCGATGTGTAGTCATGGCTGAACTCTCCAAGCGGAAGTTCAAGATGCGCTCGGGCAAATGCACCGACGCTGGTAAATGGCGTCGAGTGACAACGCCTTGGTTCCTACGAGACGAGGAGCAATTCCTGTTCCCAATTTCTCGAGGCAAATCATTCGAGCTTTAACAAGAAAAAACGCGAAACGACGACAAGTTAGCGGTCGCGTATAGCTCGATGAATTTGGTTCATCGACTGGAGCGCAAAATCGAGCGTGTTCGCGCTATGGCGACAAATCGACCCAGTTCGTGTCAGACTGGCGGCGCCACGACCAGCCGCATGAAGAAGTGCTAGGCCACCGCCAGAGGGGCGTTACTGGATAGCGGATTGGGCTCGGTCACCGGCGGGTGCACGCCGGGCGCGTCGACGCTGTACCATTTATCCAGCACGTCGCGCCACGCTCCCGGCTGGCGCACGGCGCAGAATTCGTCGCGCACTTCCCGATGCTGCGGGTGGAGCTGCGAATACTTGATCGCGAACTTTCGCATGTCGGGCAGGCACCTTTCTGCACCGTAAACTTCCTCTGCCAACCGATAATGCTCTCGAATCACAGCGGCTTGCTCATGCAGCGTCGGCGGGTCGGGAAGCGGCTGGCCCGCCGCGAGAGCGCGCACTTGGCCGAATATCCACGGGTTGCCGATCGCGCCGCGGGCAACCGTAACGCCGTCCACGCCGGTGTAGCTGATCATGTCAATGCAGGCCTGGGCGCTGAACAAATCGCCGCTGCCCAGGATGATGCGCTCTCCCGCATACAGCTTCAACTCGCGCAGAAATTCCCAGCGCGAGGGCCCATCGTATCGCTGGTGAACGGTGCGGCAATGCACGGTGATCGCCGCTACGCCGCGTTCGTACGCGCCGTCGAAAATCTCGAAGAACTTTTCGCGGCTTTCGGGCGAGTCGTCGATGCCGCGCCGCATCTTGACCGTGACCGGAATATTTTGGGGCACCGCCTCGCGCACGCGGCTCACGATTTCCAGCGCCACGGCCGGCTGGCTCAGGTGATAGCCGCCGCGGCAGCGGCCAAGCACTTTTTTCACCGGGCAGCCGAAGTTGATGTCGATGACGTCGAAGCCGTGCTCGACGAGCCGTCGGGCCGCGGGGCCAAAGTCCGCCGGATCGGCCCCCATCAATTGGCCGCCGGTCGGATGCTCCTCGCCGGCCACCATCAAAAAATGGCGGTTCTTGCGCCGCGGCTTGAGCTCGACAATGAACCGGTCGAGCATCACCTCGCACAACGTGTACGGCGCGCCAAGCCGCCGCGCGATCACGCGCATGGGCAAGTCGCTATAGCCGGATAGCGCCGCCTGGACGACCGGGAAGTCCAGTTTCAATGGGCCAAGGCGAAGTTCACCGAGCTCGGCGTGCATGATGGCAATTCTTGCCATGCACGACCCGTAGCGTCAACCTCGGCGCGCCTGTCCGAAGAAACTGTGGGAGGCGTCTCCGACGCCGATGTCGTGCACAGGTGCCTGGGGCATGGCCCCAGCAACTCGCAACACTGCTGGGGCGTTGCCCCAGCCACCCGGTTTTGACGCGCACTCCGCGCCGGCTGTCAAAAAATCGCCAGCAGCACCCACGCCA
>DATFGJ010000352.1:0-5954 GCA_035249585.1 Lacipirellulaceae bacterium | reverse complement strand
CTCGCGCGCTGCGCGGCGAAGCGAGCCTGCTCAACTCAACTGTTCGAGCCGGCCGCAAAGAGGCCAGCTACAGTTCACGTCGACCTCAAAAAGAGGCCAGCTACAGTTACCGTCTACCGTCCCATAAAAAAATGATGGGCCCATTGAGGCGACGGTTGGCGAGCGCGCAGCGCGACCGCCGCGCTCCAATCGTCGTGGAGCGACGATGGCGCGTTGACAGCGCAGCGAGCAGCGCTCGGCTGCGTCACCTCACCCGTCTGGGAATGGGCCGCACCCGCGGAACCGGTTTTAACGCGTGCTGCCCGCAGTGCTGGGTCGGATGACCCGCGCACAACGGTAGCGTGGCGCGCGAAATCGGCGTGACGTCTCGATCGCGGCGGCATCCCGGACAGTCATTTTTAGGGACGTGTACATTAGCACAGTTAGTGGCCGGAAACAAGTAGCTGGATGCGGGATGTTGGAAATAGATGCTGGATGAGGGGGACCGGCTCATTTAGCTGCGCAAAATGAGCGAGCCCCCGGCTGTTTCAAGATGTTTTTGAGATAAACGCGAAGAAAATGCGCATGCGTGCTTGCGCGAAAAAAGGTTTGGAATCGGCCACGGAATGTGGTAAGGTCGACTCGGGTGCTGCGCCGACAGCGCCCGCTAGCGCGAATAGACCAAATGCTGCGGAGTAATCTTCCGTGAACTACGGTTCACAACTCAAGCTGCCGTGGGAATCGAATCGCGAGCATCACAACTTGGCAGATCTGCTGCGGCACTCGCCGCAGCGAGTGGCCGCGCGCTAAAGATTGACCTGAGCCATCGTGCCATCGCGGCTCGAAGGATCGACCTCGAAACCGAGCGGTTTGCTGCCGCTGGGCGAGATCGTTGGATGCTCGATTTCCACACGGTAGAGACCGACTTGCATTAGCTGCGCGCTCGTAAGGTTTTCCGGCAATTGGTCGGCCGAGATTCCGGGCATTGCCAGCCCGCTGGAGTCCGTCGTGCCGGTAGCCGTTTGCAGTGCGTCAGCAAGAAACGGCTCGGGAACAAATCGCACCGTTGCATTCGCGAGCGGACGCCCACCACGCGTGACGGTGCATCGGACCTCCAGCAGCCCGGTCCCGGTCGAATAGAGCTGTTCGAGGCGCTGAGCAATTTCTTCCTCGGACACCTGGCGATCGCCATCCTTGTCGTAGCGCTGGCGAACGTTGTTAATCGCCGGGCAGGCGGCAAGCTCAGCATCGTTGAGGTGAGCGTCGCCGTCTTTGTCGTATTGCTCGATCGCCTCGGCCGCAGCAGAATGAGCGTCGACGCTGGGCAACTCGATTCCCGTCGACGTTGACCGACCACAACCGGCGAACAGAAGAATCGATAACGCACCGGCAGAAAGTGCGCTCGTAATAGGACAAGCAAGGCGTAGTGCGAGCATGGACCCAACCGCTCGTTTCCAAATAGAACCCGGCAAAGTGATCTGCCTACTGACCGTCGCGGCGATTGCCGTTTTTCTTATGCACTGCCGGATCGATCTCAAAACTAATGGGATCAACGTGGCCATCGCACCAGGCCATAATACATACACCTGGATGGACGCCTCCGAACCGCAGTGTACTTGCAAAGCCATCGGTGTCCTGGAGCGGCGGGCTGGACGTAGTGCGAAAATTATCGTTATTGTAGCCAGTGCACCATGTTTCGTTGTCGCCGTAATCCTGGCCAGTTTCATAATTGATGGGATTAATGTATTTTTCACCGATCATATAGGTTTGGCTCGTGCCGTCGGTGATGTGATTGATTGCCACTTCGCTACGCTGGAAGCTGATACCTGTCGCGGGGTCATTCGTACCATAATGGCACCCGTCGGTCCGTAAATTTTTGCCCGCGGGCGACAGACACCAGTTAACGACCGAGCCGCGTCCGCCTGCTGGGTCTGGCACAGTCCTCAACACACTCGAGCCGCTACCCGGGCCGCTGCCCGCTTCGTTCGCCGGTTGGTCGCCGCAGTTGATTGCGTAATCACCTCGCCCGGCGAGTGCAACGGCGGCGCTGGCAGCCTGCGACGCATTGCGCGCATAGAAGGGTCCATCAAAAGGTTTCGGAAACGGACGTGCACCACCGCGGCGCGACGGGCAGCCAATGAGCGACAGCGGCTTATTGATCACATCGCGGATCGAATCGAGTTGCCGCTGAGTGTTGTTTACCGGGTCGCCATCGGAGGCAATCTTGTAGTTGGCGTCTTCTTCCGTGAACGGCATGACGTTATACGCCCAGCCGCCAGGTTGATCCTTGCTAAGGCCACGGTCGGGATCACCGACCCAGAAATAACCCCAGCCACCGGTCGGAAAATGCCCAGCGGTCTCGTGATGGTTGAGCGCGGCCAGCGAGAGCTGCTTGAGGTTATTTGTACATTGCTGGCGCCGAGCCGCTTCGCGCGCTGCTTGGATCGCAGGCAACAACAGGGCGACCAGGATTCCGATGATTGCGATTACAACCAAGAGCTCGACCAGCGTGAAGCCGCGCGACTGGCTATGGAATCTGCGCATCGCCCTGCACCTCCAGCTATTGAAGAGTTCCGACGCCCACCCGCGACGCCCTGGTTCCATAATGGAACCGCCCCAAGCAATCGAAAAGCCGCCTCCCTAGTCCGCGCCGCATTATAGCCGATCGTCGAGGGCCGAGCAAATATCTGTGCATAAGCGGTGTCCTGGAGAAACTGTGGGAGGCGTCTCTGACGCCGATGGGCCGTCAGAATTGCGAAGTCTAATCGGCCTCGTAGAGGCCTCCCACAGCCGATCACTGCGCCGTATCCCATTATTGATCTCGGCGTGGATTCGGTTCTTCGAGAACAAATCGGCCGGACTTGCCGGTGAGGTCCACGCTTTGAGACTGGCCGGAAGGCCAGCGGATTTCGGCTCGCTCCGGTGCGGTTGCTCCCAGGCCGATATAAATCTCGGCCGCCGACTGGCTGAGATACCCGCTGCCGGCGTAAAGCTCATGCGCGGTGGCCCGCCCGTCGGCGGAATGGATGGTCACTCGCGCGCCCACTGCGCTGGTGCCGTTTAGTCCAATCAGGCGCAGTGACAGCCAGCTTCCGGTCGACTGGTTCACGAGCGTCACGACGGCATCGTCGTTCTGCGCGACCAAGAGATCGGGCCGCGCGTCGCCGTTCAAATCGAGGCTTGCCGCTGCTTTTGCGTCGCCGGGAATGACAATGCCGCTTTCCGGTGCGGCCACTGGTTCCAGCGAACCTGTTGGAGTTCCGCGAACGAGTTGGCCAAGGCCGCCGCGCCACAGGCCCGTTTCCGGTTCGCGCGTGAAGAGGTTTTGCGCAATCGCGGCGTCGCTGGTGCCGTCGCCGCTAAAGTCGACGATCGCAATGCCGAAGCCGGGCGAAATTTGGACAATGTCGGGCAGCGGTTGCCATTCGAAGCGCAGCCTGCCCGGCGTCGAACGATTCACCAAGAGGCCGGTGCGGAATTCGGTGGCTGCCAGTCGCTGACTATTGCGAAGCGTTTCCGCGCCGAACATTTCCGGCAGCGTGGCCGCGGCATAGGCACGGTACGTGGGAAACTTTTGCCACAGCTGCGGAATTGCGCTACGCATCGCGCTGCGCGCGCGAACCGGCAACAGGCGTGCGCGCTCGAGTTTCGCCTCGATTAGCTGATGTCCGCCGCTGCGCTCGATGTCGCCGGCGAACAACAGGATCGGATTGGAGCGGCTCGCCGCGCCGAATTTCGTGTTCAGGCCGACGTTGGTAACGAGGTAATCCAGCCGGGCGTCGCTATTGAAGTCGCCGCCCGCGATGCCGTTCCACCAGCCAGTGCGCTGGGACAGGCCGGCTGCCTCGGTTTGCTCGACGAGCTTTCCGCGCTGATTGTGGAACAGTCGCACCGGACCCCACTCGGCGAGAACGAGCAGGTCGCAAAAGCCGTCCGCATCGACATCGCTCCAGAGCGCGCTGGTGACCAGCCCGGCGGCCGCCAGACCGGGCGCCAATTCGTCGGTTACGTCGACCAGTTTTGGCCGGCCTGAAACCGAATCATTGCGCATCAGCAACGAGCGAGGGACTTGCGGATAGCGGCCGGGAATGCATCGGCCGCCGACAAACAAATCGAGGTCGCCGTCGCGGTCGAAATCCGCCGCGCACGCCACGGAACCAGACTGGCCCGTGTTCGGCAGACTATCCTCGGCAGCTTTCTCAAATCGCAGCGTGTCGCCGCGAGTCGTTCGGTTCAAATATAGGCGGTCGTGGAACGTGGAAGCGCCCTCAAATCCTTCGACGCCGCCACTGACAACGTACAAATCCAACAGGCCGTCGCGATCCACGTCGAACCACAGAGCGCCCATGTCTTCGCAGTCGGAATCTGCGTCCCAGGGGCCGGCGACACGTGTGAACCGGCCGCCCGCGCTGGCCACGAACAGGGCGCCGGAGTGGCCAGCGGCGCCGCCAAAGTAGACATCATCGCGGCCGTCGCCGCTGGCATCGCCCACGGCGAGGCCGGGGCCCAGTTGCGAAAGTTTTCCGGGCAGCAATGGCTCGCGCGCGTAATCGTCATACGGCCGTTCCCGGTGGCGGAAGTCGAGACCGGTATTTTGGACGCGGGCAAGTAATGGCCGCTCAGTTGCGGCCGGTGAGGTGTCGGCAGACCCGCGCGCAACCGTTGCGGCCGGCTCGGTCAAAGTGAGCACCTGGTCGGCCGCGGGTCGTTCGAGTCGCTGCAAGCGACCGCTCGGCCAGCGTACTTCTACAGCCTCAATCGCTTCATCACGGCCAAGTCCGAAGTGCAACACCGGCTCATTGCATGAAAGAAAACCGGTCGCCGGGTTCATCTGGCGCGTGCGCCAGCCGGAGGCTGTCTTTACGCGTACGCTCGCACCCCAGCCGTGCGAATGGCTCGCCGTGCCCTTCAGTCGAACTTGTAGCCAATGACGATCGCTGGCTGCTTCGTTGCGGTAGATCGATACCGTTTCATCCAGATTGCACACGACCAGGTCGAGGTCGCCGTCGCGATCGAGATCGCCGTAGGCGGCGGCGTAGCTCATGCCCAAATGATCGAGGCCCCAGGCTTGCGAAACGTCTTCGAAGCGCAGCCCGTCTACATTGCGGAAAGCGAGATTTCTCTCCTTGCGAGGCGGCTGGCTGCGAAAAAGATCCCAATCGGTGTTGCCGATGTACATTTCCGTGCTGAACGGCACGTCGGCATCCGTGTAGTTGCGCGAATTGCCGTTGGTGATGAACAAGTCGACCAGGCCGTCGTTGTCGAAATCGGCCAATTTCACTGCCCACGTCCAGTCGGTTTGCGCGATGCCCGAGAGGAAGGCAGTTTCCAGGAAGCGGCCGGTGCCCGTGTTGAGAAACATCATGTTCCGCATGGTTTGTCGCGGCCAGGAACGAAGCAGCGTGTCGAGCCGATCGCCGAGAGCGCCCGTATTGATCATCGCCTCATAATGCGTCCTGGAGGCCATGTCGCCGACGATCAAATCCACGAGGCCATCGTTGTTGATGTCGGCCGCATCGGCGCCCATGCTCGACCAGGTTGTTAGCGGCACGGCGTCGGCGATGACATTTTTGAAGCGCACGATCCCGTCGGGACCCTTGCCTTCATTGCGGTAAAGCAGATCCGGATCGGCGAAATCGTTGCACACGTACAGATCGGGCCGCGCATCCCCGTCGTAATCGAGCCACGTGGCGCTGAGGCCGTGACTGGCTTCGGCCAAGAGGCCGGCTTTGCGAGACACGTCGCGGTAGTGGCGCTTTCCCTCCGCGTCGCGCTCGGGTATCAGCAACCGATCCGGGCGGCCGACAAAGTCGACCTGGTAGTTGCCGGGCCCGGTTCGCCTCAAGCCGTAGTATTTATTGAATTCGGGCGCGATCCGCGGCACGCCGTTGACGACGATGACGGGCGGCCTTTGTGGCCGGCCTCCGGGACGCTCGTAGCGGTTCGTCACCAGGTAGAGCGCCAAGTCGCCGCTG
>DATFGJ010000351.1:0-11936 GCA_035249585.1 Lacipirellulaceae bacterium | reverse complement strand
CGCGCGCTCGATGCGAACCAGCTGCTTCCGGCGCTCGGCTGGAAAAAGGGGTATGGCTACGCCGTCGTGCCGCTCAGCGGACTGTTCTTTGTTTTCTACGCGATTGAAGGAGCGGTTAACGCATTCACGGACAAACCAGCGGTGGAGCAGAGGAGCAGCGTATTAGTGGAATAGTTCGTAGCGTGGGGTCGAGCTCCGCGAGACCCACTGGATTTGGCTCAATTGTCAGCGGAATGGTGGGTCTCGCTCCTCGACCCACTAGTCTTGAAGGGACCTCCAGTTGCCGGTTGAAGCCATCATCTTGATCGTGGCCTTCGTTGTTTTGCTCGTGGGCAACGTTCCGGTCGCTTTCGCGCTCACTATTTCAACATTGCTGGCGATGATTGCCCTGGCCGACGTGCCCGCCAGCTATATCATCGCCCAGCGCATGGCCGGCGGCATCGATAGCTTTCCGCTGCTGGCGATTCCGTTTTTTGTTCTTGCCGGCGTTCTGATGGGCGAAGGGGGCATGGCGCGCCGGCTCATCGATTTTGCGCATTCGGTCGTCGGGCCCGTGCGCGGAGGCCTGGCCTTCGTCAATACGCTAACGTGCATGATGTTCGGCGCCATCAGCGGCTCGGCCGCAGCGGCCGTCAGCTCGATCGGCGGCTTCATGATTCCCGAGATGAACGCCAAGGGTTACGACCGCGATTTCAATGTGGCGCTGACGACGACTTCCGCCACCACCGGCCTTTTGATCCCGCCCAGCAACATCATGATAATTTATGCCGTCGTCGCTCAGCAGTCGATCGCAGCTCTGTTCATTGCCGGCATATTGCCCGGCATCGTGGTAGGCGTATTGATCATGATCGCTGCCGGCATTCTCTGCACCGTTCGAGGGTACGGCGCGGGCGCCGAAACGTCATTCGCCACGATCCTGCGCCAAGGCGTGCGCGCCCTTCCCAGCCTGGGCTTGGTGTTCATCATTATGGGCGGCATACTTGGCGGCCAATTTTCGGCAACCGAATCCTCCGCCGTGGCCGTCGCTTACGCCCTGATACTGGCCACGGTTTTTTACCGCGAAGTGAGGATTACGGATTTGCCTCGCATTCTGCTCGTTAGCGGAAAAACAACAGCCATCGTCATGCTCCTGATCGGCTCCAGCCAGGCCATGAGCTGGTTCCTGGCCTATGAGCAGATCCCACAGTCCATCAGCAGCATGCTGCTTGCAGCTTCGCAGAGCCGTGTGGTGATACTCCTGATCATCAACGCGCTCTTGTTAGTTGTCGGCATGTTCATGGATATGACGCCGGCCGTGCTGATTTTCACGCCGATTTTTTTGCCCGTGACCACCGCGCTAGGCATCCACCCGATTCATTTCGGCATCGTCATGATTGTCAACCTGTGCATTGGCCTGTGCACGCCGCCGGTTGGCACATGCCTGTTTCTGGGATGTAGTGTCGGCCGCACGACAATCGCCCGCGTGAGTTTGGCGATGATTCCCTTTTATGTGGCAATGCTCCTGGCCCTGGCGATCATCACCTACGTGCCCTGGATCTCGATGGCGCTGCCGGAGGTGTTCGGATACGACCGCTGACGGCCAATCGCCACTAAAGCCGGCCATTACGGCTGCTCGCACTGCTTGCCCGCATGACCTATAATTCACGGTCGCTTCCGAGAGGCGTATCAAAACCTCACCGGCCTCAGCTGCGTAGCTTGGAACTGGGGCCTTTGGCCCGCCGGTTTTCTACTTCCAATTACTCCGTTGTCGACAAGTTGACGACGCACGCCATGGAATACTTTCCGAGCAGGTGTGTTGCCGCTCATTGTTGGGTGCCCCACGCGCTCTTCGCGCTGCTGCTAGTTCTGTGGCCGAGATCGCCGGCGCGCGCCGAAACCAGCGACGCCGCCTGGCTTCGCTACACTCCAGTCGATCAGAAAAGCGCGCAGGAGCGGTTTGCCGATTTCCCGGCCGTTGTTGTCGCGTTGGGCGAATCGGAAGTCATCCAATCGGCGCGCGACGAGTTGGTTCGCGGCGTGCGCGGAATGCTTGGCCAGACATTGCGAATCGAGCCCAAGCCGCCCAACGAGAGCTTCATTCTCATCGGCACGCACGAGCTGGCGAAAAAAGCGATCCCCAACATTGAAAAAATGCCGGAACTATCGCGCGACGGCTTCTGGCTCAAATCAGTTCAGTTCGAAGGCCGCAGCTGCCTGGTTATCACCGCACCCGATGATCGCGGTGTACTCTACGGCGTGTTCGCGCTGCTGCGCAAGATTGCGCTTGCTCAAGCCATCACATCGCTGAACGAGCAGCACGAGCCGTTTGCGCCGCTGCGTGTTGTCAACCAGTACGATCGGCTGGACGGCTCGATGAGTCACGGCGAATTGGGAGGTTCGATCTTTTGGGAGGGTGGACATGTCGTCAAGGATTTGAGCCGCGTGCGCGACTATGCGCGGCTGCTTGCGTCGGTAGGCATCAACGGCGTATCGATCAATCATCCTGGCGCGGGCCCGCGCATCGTCGCGGCGCCGTACTTGGACGAGTTGTCGCGCGTAGCGGGGGTGCTTCGGCCATGGGGCATTCAGCTGTATATCGCCGTCAACTCGACCAGCCCGCCGCGCGCTGCTGATGCATCGCAACGGCGGCCGCGGCCCGCCAACCAATCCGAGGCTGACGCCAACGACGAATGGAAAAAGCTCGTCGAAGAAATTTATCGCAAAATTCCGGATCTCGGCGGCTTGGTGCTGCACGCCGATTGGGGCAGCTACGCCCAAGCTCCCGAAAAAGGCCCGGAGCACGCCGCGGCGATCAATGCCATTGCCGCGGCGCTTGAGCCACACGGCGGCGTGCTGTTCTGCCGCACCTGCCGCTGCCAGGTTGATATCGACCCGGAAGATGCGACGGCCGATCCGGCCAAAGCCGCCTACGAGCTGTTTCATCCACTCGATGGCCATCTCGCCGAAAATGTCGTGCTGCAGATCAAGCAGGGCCCGATGGACTTTCAAGTTCGCGAGCCGCCGGCCCCTCTATTTGGCGGTCTGGAAAAAACCAACCAGGCGATTGAGCTGCAAATCACGCAGCAATACATGGGCCAACAGCGGCACCTGTGTTTCCTCCTGCCGATGTGGAAAGAAGTGCTGGACTTCAACATGCACGCCGGCGAAGGCGACGCGCCCGTGAAGCAACTGGTCGGCGGCAAAACTTTCAAAAGGCCACGTGGCGGTTTTGTCGCTATTGCGAATGTCGGCCGCGCACATAATTGGCTTGGCCACGATTTGGCGCTGGCCAACCTCTACGGCTTCGGCCGAATCGCCTGGCACCCGGACGTCGCGAGTAAAACCGTCGCCGAAGAGTGGACGCGCCTGACTTTCGGCCATGATCCGCTTGTGGTCGGGGCGCTGGTCGACATGCTGCTCAAGTCATGGTCGATTTATGAAAGCTACACCGGCCCGCTCGGCGCCGGCTCGCTCAGCGACATGGGGGGGACGCATTACGGCCCGGGCATCGAGTCAGCGAACTCCGCCTCCTGGGCGCCCTGGCACAGCGCCGATGCCAGCGGCATTGGCAAGGACCGTAGCGTCGCGACTGGCACCGGCTTCATTTCGCAGTATCGGCCGCGCGTCGCCGAGCGGTTCGAGTCTGTAGAAACTTGCCCCGATGCGCTCTTGCTCTTCATGCATCATGTGCCGTACACGCACACGCTCGATTCAGGCAAGACGGTCATCCAGCACGTGTATGACTCGCACTACGAAGGCGCTCGCGACGCCGCGCGGCTCGCCGGGCAGTGGCAATCGCTCAAAGGCCGCATCGACGATAAGCGATATGAAGCCGTGCTGTCCCGCTTAAATTATCAGGCCGGTCACGCCAAAGTGTGGCGCGACGCGATCTGCAGCTGGTTCCTGCAACGCTCGGGCATCGCCGACAATGAAGGCCGCGTCGGCAACTACCCGAATCGTTTCGAAGCCGAATCGCTTACGCTCGAAGGCTACGAGCCGCAAAACGTCACCCCCTGGGAAACGGCGTCCGGCGGCCAGAGTGCCCAATGCACCGATGCCAGCGGCAAAGGCGCCCTCAGCATGAAGTTCGACGGCAAATCCGGCTGGTTCAATATCGACATCGCTTACTTCGATGAAAACGACGGCGCCGCGCGATTCCGCTTGCTCATCGCCGGGCAAGTCGTCGATGAATGGAGCGCTGCCGACTCGCTTCCCGACAACAAGCCCAACGGCAACACCTCAACGCGCCATCAAACGGCCCGGCTCGCCCTGCGCCCCGGCGACGAAATCCGCCTCGAAGCCACCACCGACGGCGGCGAACGCGCGGCGGTGGACTACCTGGAAATCGAACCGGCCGGCGGGTGAACGCGAATACAGGTCTGAAAATCGCGCTAAAAGTCCCAAGTGCTCCCGCGTTATCGCAGTGCGCTTGCGTCGCGTCTACTTGCCGAGTAGTTCAACGCCAAGTGTTTTTGCGCCGCGGCGTAAATCGTTATCGAGCGAAGCCAACGGTAGCCCGCGGCGGACTGCCAGGTCCAGATACACGGCATCGTAACTCGTCAGGCCGTGAGATCGGCAGAGCGGGAGCAGATAGGTGAAGGCACGGCCTGGGGCTGCGCTGTCGACTTCGATATCGAACGTGTTCAAAAGCGATAGAAATTCGTCCGACGTGTCCGCAGCGATCCGCTTTCGTTTTTCCGCCATTGCCAGCACATTGACGACCTCCAAGAACCAAAGTGGCGGGACAAGCGCTGTTTCTGCTACAAGTCGATCCAAAATTTTCGCTGACGTCGGCGTTGCCTCATCGGCAAAGCACCATGCCATTGTGATTGAACAGTCGATGATGAACGCAGCGCTCACCGCCGACCCTCTGCGACGAGGTCCTTGATCTTTATTTCGCCGAGCGTGTTTTGAGCCGCAAGACTGCGGATCGAACTGATCGCCGCCCGACGCTCCTCTCGGCTTGATTTCTTTCTAACTGGAACGAGTTGGGCCACGGGCGAACCATGGCGCGTGATCGTGACCTCCTCGCCAGCTTCCACTCGGTCCAGCAATTCAGATAAGTGAGTCTTGGCTTCGAAGGAGCCTATCACGTTTGAAAGTCGTTTCGCCACAGTTGCGTCCTGCTAAAACTAGTCTACGACTAGTTTACCGCGTATTGCGGACTTTGTCAAGCATGTACCGCGCCGCAAGGATTTGCAAAGCGCCAAACCGAACTGCCATCGATTGCGCTTTTACCGCACGCGCACGCGGAACCGCAGCACGCCGCCTTGGCCCGGCTCGACCGGGTCGGTGATCTCCCAGCGGAGAATGAGCGAGCCTTTGTTCGGCTCGGTGATGAAGTTGGCGTCGACGCTGCTCTGAGCCGATTCCGGGATGTACTCGAAGCGCGTGGAAAGGTTGTCGGCGATCGTGACGTTGCCGATCACCTGGTCGCCGAGGTTGTCGAAGCGCAGCGTGAATTCCACTTCTTCGCCGGGAAGCGCGTGGCCGCGCGACGCCAGCTTCAAAAGCCGCAGCCGCGGGCTGTGTGGCTCATCGGTTTGATAGATGATGCCGACTTGGCGCACGCCGACAAACTCGTGGGCCGCTTTCACGCCGAACACAACCTGCGGCGCTTGCACGCCCGTGAGCGTGACGGCAGCCTGAACCGCGCGCTCCACGAGCGGACGCTCCGCATTGCTGACTTCGCCGGTGCGGATGATTTGCAGGTTCGCGTACGCCGCGAGCGAATCGAATACGTCCATCGTCGCCAGCAGCCGCTCCAACCCGCCGGCCTGTTGGCGCTGGCGGAACAGCGTGGCCGGCCGTTCGCCGCGATTGATCGCCACCGCATGCCTCTGCAGCGATGAAGCTACCGGCTGCGACTCCTCGGCCCGCGCTGGCGATTCCTCTTCCAGAAGAGCATTCACAAAAAGCGGCTGCTCATGGGCCATCACGTTCACCACACGCCGCACCGCTGCGAAACGGGGCGCATAAATGCATACGCGGTTGCTCGGCGTCACCACCACGCGGCCATCCACTGTGTCGTAGTGCGCGACTGCATCTTCGTGTTCCAGTCCCTCGACGCGCCAATCGGCGCGCACGCCGGCCGGCGAATGAAAGTCGCCGCCGTCGCACAAATACTCATCGCTCGGACCGACCAGCGCAGCATTTGCGTCGACAACCGGCCCGCACGCTCCGCAAGCGGCCGGCTCATTGTCGCAAATAATGGCTGCCTCGGCGGGCCAACCGGCAATTTCATCGCCGCGCGGAACTTGTGACGGGTCATACATCACGAGTGGCGGCGCATTTTGCGGCCAGACGCCAGGTTCGCCGACTGCGCTCGGCACGCGCCCGCCGATGCGAAGAATGGCTGCCGGCCGTCCAAAACGATCCGCCGCCACCAGCGGATCATCGCCCGCCGCCGCTTCGAACCAAGGCTGATCAGGATCACGGTGCTGGCTTACCGGCAGCGCCTGGTGCGGATCTTCGACGTAGATCACGCGCGTGACGAAAGTGCCGCTCGCGCCCAATTCAAGTTCCTCGAGCGTCAGCTCGATCGGAATCGGATACCGCAGCGCCAGCCCTGGCGGTGGATACAGCCGGTCGATCAGCTCGATCGTGGGAAAGATTTCGACGTCCGGAAGATTCGGAATGTCGGTGACCGAGAAGCGGTACACGGCGCCGATCGCAGCGCCCGCCAGGATCTCATCCGTATGCCACTCACGAACAGAAGCTTCCATAGCCAGTGCGATCCGGGCACCTTGCGGCGCGCGGATTCGCACTGGCTGGAAGTATCCCGACAACGGTCCGCCCCGGTGAAGTCGCAGGCTGCCAATCGCTCCCGGAGGCATGGCACCGGCATGAATCCAGTGCACTGGTCGCTCCTGCGCCGCGGCCGGTAGGCCCGGCGCAAAGCAAACCAATACTGCCCATCGCAGTATGCCCTTGACTCGCGGCCAACGCGAAATCGCCCGCGCGAGCACCAGCACCGTTGTCGTGGAAAGTTTCACGCAAAGTGAGGGTTCAGGGTTCGGGGTTCAGATATAAAAAACGCTATCAAGTCTTACTGACAATTCGGATCGCCGTAGGCGCCCGCACCACCGCGGTGATGATGGAACAGGTGCGTCAGCCAGCTCGGCAGGAGCCGCAGCGGTTCGCGCTGCGTCTCGTTTAAGTGCACATGGTTCACCGGCCGCGGATAGTTCAAACCGGGACGATGCTTCACCGTCACTTTCACGTGGTCGACCGGCGGCGGCATGAGCACGCGCGTGCGGTTACGCATTGTGTGTTTCTGCAGACCAGCCGGGGTGCCCAGCGGAATATGCGGCGGTCCGGGCAACCCGATCGGCGTGCCCGTGATCGGCATGCCCCATTGCGGGGCGCCCGCAATCATGTTTGGCGGAACGGCCGGCGGCGCGAAGCCAGCCGTCGGCATGCCCATCGGCATTGTGCCCGCCGCACCGTCGCAGTAGCCGCCATAACCATACTCCGGGCCGCAAGGCTGGCCGTATTGGGCCTGCGTTACCGCCTCCTCCGCCGCGTCGCCCGTCGTTGTCATGGGCTGTTCGTATACAGCTTGTTTGGCGAACGATTGATCCGATGTCGCGGACGCCGGCGATACATGACTGGCCGGAACTACGCCGTCAGCCGGCGTGTATGAGACGCCGTAACCCGGTTCCAGGTCCTTGTTGCCCATGCGCAGGATCGCCAGGATCGAACCGCGACGGTCGGCTTCAGCGATCGGATCCACGCCTGGATCAAGCCGCGTGCTGACGAGCGTTTCCACGCCCGCGAGCGCCAATTCCTGGAACTCCGGATCGGGCAGGTAAATCACTTTGGTCACAAAGTTGCCGCTAAGAACCTGGTCGAAATCTTCCTCCGTGAACTGCACCGGGATCGGCGAGTGCGCCAGATAAGCATCCGTCCGCGGCGTAACCGGCGCGATTTCCAGCGTCGGATAAAGCTCGACGCCGGGTCGGCCTGGAATATTCGTCAGCTTCAAGCGATAGATGGCGCCTTGATAAAAATCCTGCCGGCCGGGAATCACGAGCGCCGCCGAGTCGAACATGCCGTAGCCGCTTACGTCCCAATTGACTTGCACACCGTCGGCGCCGATGAACGCGACTTGCGACGTCGGCACAGCAGCCATTGCGCTGGCGTCGACGTAGGCCTCGGTCGTACCGGGGCCGCCGTAGCCTCCATGGCCATGCAGCAAACCGCCCAGCAGCCCGCCGCGCAAACAAAGAGCACATCCGCGGCCGCCGCAACCGCCGCAGCCATTGAGGCACGTGCCACCGGCGCAACCGCAATCGCCGCAACCGCAGTTGCTACAACCGCAGTCGCCGCAACCGTCCCCAGCGCAATGCCCGCCGGCGCCGACCTCGGCGCCGCATCCATAGGGCTCCACCAAGCCATAATCGGGACCGTATTCCTCGGCGTACTGCGCCTGCTCGGCGCTGTCGTAACTAGCCTGCTGCACACCGCCATTCGCTGGCGGAATCGGTTGTTGGTTAGCCGCGTAGCGCTGGTTGGCCGCGTACGGCGGGGAGGAAGCGCATTCGCCATATCCACCGCCCATGTAGCCGCCCATACCATCGCCATAGCGGCCTACCGCACCGCCGTACATGCCGTACGGGTAACCGGCCGGTGGAATAACGCCTGGTCCGGGCCCGCCGACACCCGGCCCCGGCTCCATGAGCCGTGCCGCGGGCGGCAGGTTATAGGCCAACTCACCACCGCAGCCGGCCAGCGCCGCCGCGATTACGCACATTAATCCCACGAGCGCACGCTCAACTCGCATGACATCCCCCCTTCAAACAGCTCGCGTTGTCATTTGCCGACACTCCGGTCCGGCGCGTGAAATGCGCGAGCACAATATCAATCACTGCCTGCCAGCGCTCCGACGAGTTACATAGCCCGACCATCCTGGTCGTATGGAATCCGGCCGGACCAGGATGGTCCAGCTATGTACGCGGACGCTAGCAGCCGCTTTCCAACTGCGATGGACGCTTCGCGCAAGCACGAACTACAATCAGCCCGCGCGCAGACGCCCGAAGACCAAGATCCGCCCCCGCTGACGACTGATAGCGCAAGCGCGTGAATCAGCGCAGCTTCGACGGGAACACTGGTCTCTGGAGAATATTGGTCGGCCCCGCTATTACGGTTTCTTTGGCAAAACCGTCAAAACCGGTACATGAAGAATACTTTGCCTCGGTCCTGGGCCGCCGCAGTGCTATTGATCGCGTCCGCGGTGATAGCACTAAGCGGCCTGCTGGCCATGGCGCGAATAGCAAGAGGTGGCGACACTGGCACAACGACAGCGGGCGTCACGGCCGGTTCGTCTGGCGATCGGCTGCTGCTGCAAGCGCTCAATCAGCTCGAGCGGCGCCGCAGCGTCACCGCCCGGTTAAGCTACGACGTATGGCTTCGGGGCGAACGCCTCAGCGGTCGCGGAAGTTATTGGCAGCAAGGCAGCAGCGAAGATCTGCGCGTTCGCCTCGACTTGCAAGTAATCGGGCAGGAATCAAGTTTGCTGCAGGTCTGTAACGGCCGGGCATTGTGGATCGATCGGCGGCTGCCGATTGGCCGCACGGTAAGCCAAATCAACCTGCGTCAGCTTCGCAGCGACATGCTGCTGCGCGAAGACGGCTTCGACAAAATCGGGCCAGGCCAGGCGAGCTGGTCGCCCACTCAGCCCGACGTGCTCGCCTGCTATGGCGGGCTGCCGCGACTCATTGCCTCGTTGAGCCAGCACTTCAGCTTTATGCCCCGCCAAGCCATGCGGCTGGTGTCGCCCGGCTCGCCGCCGCAGGCCAGTATTCCCTATTTCGCCGTCGTCGGTCACTGGAAACCGGAGAAGCTTGCGATGCTCGCGGGCGGAGAGTCGAGTGTAGAGAATCAAGGGACCGAAGCCGCAGCCGGGCTCCCCGACCGCTTTCCACAGGAAGTCTTGATATTGTTCGGACAGGCCGATTTGTTTCCGTATCGCATCGAATACCGGCAGCGCGAAACGCAGCCACCCGCAGGACCAAATCTGCCAGCGGCAACCTTTCAACTGAGCGCCAGTCCGATTGTCGTCTTGGAGTTTTCTGATGTCGCGTTTGACGTACCGATTGCCGTCGGCCAGTTTGATTACGCGCCGGGCGACGTCGACTGGATCGACCAGACGGCCACCGTCTTGGAACGACTTCACCGCGAGCGGCAAGCGAAAGTCGCGACACGTTCCCTGGAAACACCGCCGGCGACGCCTGCGCGCTAAGGCAACGACTTCGTCAATCGCGCGGCGGTGCCAATCGCCGCCACCATTCCCTCGCCGCGAGCCGTGCCCTGCCAGGCACGATCGAACGCCGTGCCGTGGGCGACGCTAGTGCGCACGATTGGTAGGCCGAGCGTGATGTTCACCGCCGAATGCATGCCCAACAGCTTCAGCGCGATGTGCCCCTGGTCATGATACATGGCCACGACGGCGTCAAACTCGCCATCGCGGGCGCGCATCATGAGCGTGTCGGCGGGAAAGGGGCCGGAAACTTTTAAGCCCGCGCGCCGTGCCGCCTCTACCGCTGGCCGAATGACGGTTTGCTCCTCATCACCGAACAGGCCGTCCTCGCCGGCATGTGGATTCAGCGCGCAGACGCCGATGCGCGGTTCAGTGACGCCTAATCGGCGCATCGCGCTATCGGCGAGACGGCATTTCGACTCTATCGCATCGGGCGTCAGATCTGCAAACACGCTCCGCAGCGCCTGGTGGAGCGTAACATGCACGACGCCCAAGCCGACGGAGGATGCAGGACGCGGAATGCCGGGGGCAGGGTGCGACGAGGCCGTACTAAGTACTGAGTACTCCGTACGCAGTACGTCGCGCTCCGCGCCGGCGATGTCCAATTGCTTGCTCCCGGCTCCTTGCTCCCCGCTCCCTGCTCCCTGCTCCCCGCTGCCTGCTCCCCACTCCCCGCCCAGGTAAAGCATCATCGCGAATTCACGGGCACCGCAGATTTCGGCCAACAGCTCCGTATGGCCGGGATAGTGATGCCCGGCCGCGTGCAGCGCCGCCTTGCTTAACGGCGCGGTGACGATGCCATCTACCTGCTTGGCAAGCGCCATCTCGGCGCTAGCGCGAACCGCTTGATACGCCGCCTCGCCCGCTCTTGCATCGACTTGACCGGGCGGTACGTCAAGCACCTCGTCGCTGCACGCCTTGATGCACGGGAGCGTATCAGCAGTCGATCGCGCTTGTCGTAAGGATTCTGGCGACTCGATTTCGACGACCGTTAGATCGCAACCCAACATCCGTACGGCCCGTCGCAGAATCTCGGCATGGCCGACCACGAACGGTTGCGCTTGCTCATGAATTCGAGAGTCGTTCCATGCGCCGACAATTACCTCAGGGCCGATCCCCGCCGGATCGCCCATCGTTACGGCCAGGATCGGTTTTGCGGGCGCGCTCATCGTTAAGGCAGGGCAGGGGGTGCGGCCACTTCAAAATGCGGGTACGCTGCATTGATTCTAAACGCAGCACGACGACGCGTCCTGATCTAGTGCCGATGAACCGCATCCTTTTCTCGCTCGCTTCGATTTCTATCGTGCTGCTGCTGGCCGCGCAGACAGTCGGCCTCTCCGTCGGCGATCTCTATGCCAAACCTCAGCCCGATGAAGACACGCTCTATTGGGCCACGGTTCACCGGCTGACCGGTGTGGCGGCCGCACTGGCCGTCGTGTTCGTCGAGAGCGTCGTAGTGACCTATTTCATCGGCACCAGCCGGTGGTGCAAGGAGGTTTCGGAAACCTACCGGCTCGATCCCAACGCGGTCCGCGCCAGCAGCCGCTTGAAGCGACGTACCTTTCCCTGGGCCCTGGGTGGTATGTTGATCGTTGTCGGAATAATCGCTCTCGGCGCCGCGGGCGACCCTGCGACCGGCCGCGACAATACGCAGCTCTGGGCCAACCGGCACCTGATTGGTGCATTTCTGGGCATT
>DATFGJ010000350.1:0-3658 GCA_035249585.1 Lacipirellulaceae bacterium | reverse complement strand
GTCACGCGAGTTGGTTTCACGCTGGTCGAACCGCCCCTCGGCACGCTCGGGGCAGTGAGCAAGCGGAAACGCAAAGCGTTTACGCTCGTCGAGCTGCTGGTGGTGATCGCCATCATCGGCATTCTGGTGGCGCTGCTCTTGCCGGCGATTCAAGCAGCGCGCGAAGCGGCTCGCCGCACTCAATGCCAGAACAACCTTCGCCAGCAGGCCGTCGCTGTCTTGAACTTCGAGTTGAGCAAGAAGGAATTGCCTCCGGGCAACACGATGTCGGACGCGGACCTTGGCATCGGCGACCGCGAGTACTTCAATGGCTGGTCGCGCGATATTTTGGCATATGCCGAAGACCAGGCATTGCAAGACCTGTATTTCGACGTGACCTACCCGATCTGGGGAGAGGGCGCGCCTCCGGACATTGCAATAAAGCTCCAGCAATTCCGCGAGACATTTGTACCGTTGTATCAATGTCCTTCCGATAACCCTTCGCAGATTTCCATTCCCGCAACAGGACCTCCTAACAACGCCGGCATCAGCAACGACCAGATTAACGTTCCCACTCGCCCCGGTCAGGGACCGGCGAAGTACCGAACGAGCTCGTACCGCGGATGCGCCGGTCGCACTGACGGCTATGTGACTTGGGATCTGTACGAGGAACTGAGCGGGTGGAGCGCAGGTGGGATATCGAACAGAAACGGTGGGCCCAATAACACCGCCCATAAAGGATGGCGCGGCCCGCTCCATGCAACATTTGCTCCGCACGTGACAAAACGGCCGACTTTTTGGGTGCCCGGCGATCCGGTCAAGCTCAGCGAAATCACGGACGGAACTAGCAAAACACTGTTGATCGGCGAATACACGAACACCGATGAACATCGCCGCGGAGGGTTTTGGGCGTACACCTATGCGAGTTATGCCACATCGCAGACCGTCTATCAGCCGCGCGTTTTTATGGCTTCCTATTATGCCTGCGAGCGGACCGGTGAAAGCGGTACCCCCAATCAGCCAAATTCAAGTACTGGGCACCGCGTCTGCAAGCGGGCCTGGCACAGCTTTCATCCTGGCGGCATGAACGGCGCGATGTGTGACGGTTCGGTCGATTTTATTTCGTTCGATATCGACATGCTGCGGTTCGCGGCGCTGGGCAGTATTGCCGGCGACGAAACGGCAGGCGGCCTTTAATTACAAGCGATTCTCGTCCCCCAGTGCGGCCATCCTACTCGGATGTAATCGAGTGTCGGTTTCCAGGTAATCGATGCCCAGGTGTGTGGCGGTTATTTCTCGTTTGAGTTCAGCGTGACCTAATGCGACGGCTTGCGTTTATCCTGGGTATATTCACATCCTGCGCCGGTTGTGGCAGCGATGGCGGCGTGGACGTGAGCGGCGTCGTCACGCTTGACGGCCAGCCGCTTCCAGGTGTGCATATAACGTTCGATCAGCCCGAACTCTCGCCAAATGAAAACATTGGCTACGTCGGCCGGACGGATGCCGAAGGCCGGTATACTCTGCGTCCCATTTTGGGGGAGGGCAGCGGAGTACCGCCGGGCAAGTATCGCGTATCGCTGACGACGGCGGTCGCTGACCCGTCGGCGCCTCCTCCTCCGCCTCCTGCGGGCCGCCGCGCAACGATCTACGATGAGTCTCCCAAGCCTCCGCCGGAAAAGATTCCGCCGAAGCACCGTGTTCAAGAATTCGCAGTGCCGGCCGACGGAACCGAAGAGGCGAATTTCGCAATTACGACAAAGTAGCAAAAAGTAGAAATGCAGGGCACATGACGGACCTGGTGTGGTCGGTCGATATATCGATGGCGGGTGCAAGCACCCGCCCTACGACCGATCAGCGCCGTTTCAATTTAGCGCACCGGCGTCGGCTTTGACTCCACCGATGGCGGTGGCAGGCGGTGCTTCATCTCGCGCATCTGCACTTCGAGAATCTGCTGCAGGCCGTTCTCGAGGCCGATCTCCGCCGCGGCCGCGGTGATCTTCTTGACGTTCTCGGGGGAGATGTCGCACACAATGTTGGCCAGCACCAGCTCATCGCGTTCACCCGCAACAATGAAGATGCCTCGCACCGTGCCCTCGCCGCGCAGCACCGAGACGCGCACGCTGGCGTCATCGTCGCGCACGCGCACAACATTCTCCCAATCATCTTCGCGGAGCTGAGCGTCGAATTTCGACGCGATCTCCTCGGGGGGCATCTGGCCGTAAACGCGCACGCGAACTTCGCGCACCACGTTGCTGGCCAGCTCGATGATCTGCCGGGCGGCCGCGAGCTGCTCGGCGGCCATCCGCGTGCCATCGCCGCCGTTCCGCTCGGCCGATTGACGCAGCGACTCGGCCACGCCGGCCACTGCCGCGTCGCCGATGCCGAACAGGTCGTTGAACATCCCTTGGCTGAGGTCGACTTCCACCATGGCGGGCGGCAAGTCGGCGGCCTCGAAATCGATCCGCCCGCTGGCATCAGCCCGCTCGGCCGCGGCTTCCTGGGCCTGCGCGGCCGTCACCACATAAAACACAATGGCCACAAACGCGCCGGCGCTGCCAGCACGCTGGGCCATGAAACAACGAATTCGGGACATAGGTTCCTCCTTCAAAGACGGAATGCGGGAAGAGGGCAGGGCATGCACACGGCCCCGGCCGGCTAGCACGGTATTCGCCCGCCGGCGGCCGATCTTGGCAGAGATCGGTGGTGAATTCGACCCGCTTATTACCTTCCACCCGCTCGAAGGTGAATCACGATCAGCGGTTCGGGGGAGCCGGCCGCGGGAATACTCAGCTTCCACCGTTTCGGATCTGGCTGGCCTCGCCGAGGCCGGCTACTAGCGGATGTGCGACCTGCAATCTTCGGCTTCGCAACATCGATACTATTCCTGCTAATCCTAGCAAAAGGAATGCAAAACTTGTCGGCTCAGGAATCGGCGTGGTTGAAACGACGACATGGTCGATCCAATAGTCACGGTGCGTCTCCCAGGCGACGCGGATGCCAGTCGCGACCCACACCTGGCCCGTTGGCGAAGTAATCGTGTCTTCATAAGTGAATGGCACCCACCCCTCGGCTGAGTCGGTGCTGCCGATGGTAATGAAGTCGGCCTGCTCGTTGGGATTCGTAGTGCTGATGGCCACCTTCACCTCGAACGTGTTGAAGTCGCTCTGGAACTGGTTGAATAGCTGAAGCGACAAGGAGACCGGCGTGGGTACTCCCGCTGGAATGGCAAATTGCTTCTCAATCCACAGAGTGCCATCGTCGCCGAAGCCGTCGCCCATGTCGAACTTCAGCGAGGCGCCGTCGTTATAGCCGCGCTCGGTGCTGTGCGTGGCGACGCCGTCGGTACCTGTCGTTGATTCCTTATGCCACTGCTGCTGCCAGCCATCAAAGCCGGTTTGGAAGTCGGAAGTAAACGTTTCCGCGCGCGCCGGGAGGCTGCGGGCGATAATAAGGGAGCTGATCAAAATGGCACTCACAGTTGCCTGCTCGAACCTAACCATGGGTGGCTGTCCTTTAGAACCGATGCGCCACTCAACCGTCGAAAGCTTCGTGGCGGACGATTTTGCGTTTCTTGAGCTGTGGTCCTCGACGTACCGTGGCGAGGACCGCAAAGACCAGAATCATCGCGGTCGGCGGCTCGGGCACAAATGGATTCTGGGCCAGCTGCCGTACTTGTTCC
>DATFGJ010000349.1:0-10413 GCA_035249585.1 Lacipirellulaceae bacterium | reverse complement strand
AAGAAGCACTCGCCGCTCGCACGCTTGCAGTTTTTCTTCACGTCCTTGAGTATGGCGTCAAACTTTTCGGGCGCAATATATGCCGCATCGCCACGAGTCTTCGGCTTGGGCTTCTTGCAGTGGGCAATGGGGTTCTCTTTGATGTAGCCTTCCTGTCGGCACCAGTTTAGCGCGCGCTTGAGGCTGGTGATTGCTCCGTTACGGCGGCTGGAGCCGCAACTCGCATAGCACCGGTCGATCCAATTGGTGACATGGAGATTCCGCAGATCCATGATCCGCAGCGTCTTGTACCGCTGGCAGAAGCTCTCGCAGTGCTGCTGGTAGAACTCGTAGGTGGAAGGCTTCTTATTTCGCTCCACCCAGTCCAAAAACTCGGCCACTAGGTCGGCCACGAGCGTAGTCGGGTTATCGATGAGGCTGCTGCAATCGCGATCGCGACAGCGGAGCTTTTTCCAAATCTCGCGTGCCTTGGTCTTGTCCACGTCGAGCCGCACGGGCTTGCCATTGTCGTTGTAGTACCAGGTCTTGTGGCTCTTCTTGTAGTAGGGTTTGGCTTCGCGCATCGGTGGCATCTCGGTCGGTTAGAGCGGGGGAGTACACAAACTGTATCGGACGAATTTTTGTCCCGGGAACAGGGACAAGATCAGGGACAAAAGCGTTTCTTGGCGCTTGGACTCCCTGGAAAACGAGGCGTTTTCGTCCGCTCGATTGAGTGTATTATGAGTCCCCTGCTCTAACCGCTGAGCTACCGGACCATGTTTGGCTGGATGAAGTTGCCGGCGAAAGTAATTTTACATTGCGCGCTTAGCTGTTGAAACGGCTCGTCAAAATATCGCGCGACGTATCTCTGCGGCGGAGGTTTCCAACAGCCGCCACGATTTGAGATGACACCGCCTGCAGCCGCAAAGATTTGGCCTGCGGCGACGAATACTAATTAAATTGCTGCTGGCGGCTTCAGTGCGGTGAATTGACAGCCGCTTCCGAGGCAGGGTACAAACAACGGCGCAGAACGCTCAACTCGACGGAGCCGCGCGGTGCGGCCCTTCGCGCAGTTCGACTCCTTCTCTCGAAAACACACGGAGCGGTCCGATGATTGTGGGCAAATTATGGCGGGCGCTGCGGGCGCAGATAAACAAGATCGCCAACCTATTTTGGACGGCCGATCCGATCGCCCAGATGCAGTACGAGTACGACGTGGCCGTCGAGCAGCTCAAGGGGGGCCGCGAGGGGCTTGAGCAGTATCGCGCGCTGGTCGAGCGCGTGAGCCGGCAGGTGGCCGCCGAGCAAAAGCACGTGACGATGCTCGAAGCCAAGATCAAGAGCTACCTGCAGGTGGGCGAGCGCGACACCGCCGCCAAGTTCGCGCTCGAGCTGCAGAAGGCGAAGCAAGAGCTAGGCGAAAACCAGTCGCAGCTCAAAATGCACGAGGACGCCTACAAAAACAACGTCACCAAGATCAAGCACGCCATGAAAAAGCTCGGTGACGTCAAGGCCAAGATCCAAAAGTACGATGCCGAGCTGAAGATGAGCCGGGCCGAGGCCGAGATGGCCAAGCTGGCCACCAGCTTCGATTTCAACGTGACGACCGACTTCGGCCAGATTGAACAGGTAATCCAGGACAAGATCGGGCTGAACCGGGCCAAGAGCCGCGTGGCGGCCGACTTGTCCGAAGAAGGCCTGGTGGACATCAAGCGGGAAGAGGCCGTGGAACAAGCACTCGCCGACCAGGCCTTGCGCGATTTCGAAGTGCAGATGGGCATGGTCTCGCCGGAAACGGCGGGCATCACCGACGCGACAAAGGAATTGGGGCCGGCCCAGAAAGCGAAAGTCGCAGAAGGGTAACGGGCGGATTTTTAACAGGAGGAAACAGAGGCAGCAGAGAAGAGATTGGAATTATGATTCTCCGTTTTTTCTGTTACATCCTGTTAGACTTGCCTTGTCCTTTGCGCCTTGGCGCCGCTCGGCTGAGCTCGCCGCAGGCCTTTGCGTGAGACTTCGTTGCCTAGATCATCGTGATGGCACAATCAACCGTTTTGAACGGCGAAGAGAAACTTGCCACGCCGGCGCGGCCGGCGGGACCGTTGCCGGAGTGGTATCCGGCGTGGGCGAGCGAGCTGGCCGATCTTTATTTCTCGGGCACAACCTGTGTGTTCGTGTTGCACGGCAATGTGCATGACCTGGTGCGATTGCCCGATGCGGATGATATCCGCTACTGCGGCCTGAGCGAGTTTCTGGCGACGCAAGTGTTCGGCCGCTGGGATATCGTGCTTGGCTACGATCTGAGCCGCGGCTTGCGTCCGCTCGCCGGTCCGGACGCTCAGCGGCTGCGCTCCATGTCGCAATACCTGGTTGGCCGTTGGGGCGAGCCGGCGACCTGGCCGCGCGAGCCGGAAAAAGTTCTGCTGGGGCTCGATGTGTTTGTGGAGCGGAACTTGTTGGACGATGCGGCCAATCGAAAGAGCGTCGCCTTTGTGTTCGAGTACGCGCAATTCTTGTTGCCCACGAGCGATCTGGACAGTCTGGCCCAAGGCCATGCGTCGCGGCTGGTGCGGTTTTTGGCCTGGGCGCAAAATCCTCTTATAAAGCGCGTGAATACGGCGTTTGTGCTGATTGCCGACAAACTGGTCGAGCTCAACGAGCGGTTGGTGCAAAGCCCGCATGTAGCGACAATCGAGGTGCCGCTGCCGGATCGGGAAGAGCGCGAGCAATTCGTGCCGGTGGCCACCGACGGCCAGGAGCTGTCGAAGGTGGCCGATTTCACGGCTCGGCAACTGGCGGAAGTTTCCAACGGGTTGAGTCTCACCAGCCTGAATGTCGTGCTGGCCCAAGCGGCGCGCTCCGGCAAGCGGCTGGACTCGGCGCGCTTCCGTCAGCTCAAGAAGTCGATGATCGAGCGGCAGTGCCAGGGGCTGGTGGAGTTCGTCGAGCCGAAGCATACGCTCGATTTGGTTGTCGGACTCGATGCGGCCAAGCAGCGTCTTCAGCAAGATGCCAAATGGATCAGCGAGGGCCGATTGGAATCGGCCCCGATGGGCTACCTGGTGTGCGGGCCGGTGGGCACGGGCAAGTCGTTCATGGCCGAGTGTTACGCGGGCTCGATCGGCATTCCCTGCCTCGTGCTCCGCAACTTCCGCTCGAAGTACGTGGGCGAAACGGAAGGCAACCTCGAACAAGTGCTGGGCGTACTGCGGTCCCTGGGGCCGGTCGTGGTGATCGTCGACGAGGCGGATGCCGCGCTCGGTAACCGGCAAGCGTCGGGCGACTCGGGCACGAGTGCCCGCGTGTTCTCGATGATCGCCAGCCAGATGGGCGACACGCGGTTTCGCGGTCATATCATCTGGATGCTGCTCACGAGCAGGCCGGACCTGTTGCCAATCGATCTCAAGCGGCAAGGGCGCGCGGAAGTGCACATTCCGCTGTTCTACCCACACAAGGCGGAGGACATTCGCCAGATGCTGCGCGTGATGGCCAAGAAGAACAAGCTGCAGATGGCCGATGATGCGATTCCGGACGTCGACCCGTCGCGGCGGCTGTCGGGGGCCGACCTCGAGAGCATTGTGCTGGCGTCGCGGCGGCAGGCGCTGGCCGCGGGGCGCGACGTGGTGGAGCGGCGCGATCTGGAGCAGGCGCTGGCCGAGTTCATCCCTTCGGCCCAGGGCCTGGAAAAGGAATTGCAAGAAATTGCCGCCGTGCTCGAATGTACGGAAAGAAGTTTTCTGCCGCCGGAGTGGCAAGAGAAAATCGCGCTGCCGGAGGGCCGATCGCGGCTGCAGGAGCGCATGGTGGCCATCCGGCAGCTGATCGAAGAGTTTGGTTGATAAGTGCCAGGATCGCAGCGAAGTCTATTTCGGATAAGAAACCGCCAAGTACGCAGAGGACGCCAAGAGGGACTACAACTTTATTGCCTTCCTTGGCTGCCTTGGCGTTCTTGGCGGTTGATCATGATCAAAAGGAATAATGTATGGCAGCTAAACCAGGAAAGACCACGTGGGTCGACGAAGAAACCGATCTTCCGCTCATCACCGAGCGGGCGCGGCAGCTCGATTCGTTCGTCGAGGCGATTGCCGACGGCAAAGTCACCGACGCGGAGGTCAAGGCGCAGGAAGCACGCGTGATGAAGCTGCTCAAGGAAATTGAGCCGCAACTTGATCCGCAGATGCGCGAACGGGTGACGGAGCTGCTGTGCGAGCTATCGGCCTACGACATGATGCAAGTGCTCAATATCATGTCGCACTCGCGGCCGCTGTCGAAGTTCCGCGGCTGAAACGAAACGGCGTAAGAACTGTAGCTGAAGTCGCAAGACTTCGGCTGCGAAATAGATTCGGAATTCTTGCGAATTCCACTACGGGAAATTCCCTGTTAGGAAAGTGAACATGAACGGTCAGCCCAAAGCACCATTTTACGTGGTTCTGTTACTGGTGGTCGGCGGCCTGTTGGCCTTTGCCGCGTACCGCAGCGACTTGTTCGCGCCAAAAGGCGCTCAGGAAGGCCGCGGGCCCGGGCCCGGCGACGGAGCCGGAGAAATTGATCCGGGAATGATTGGCCAGGTGGCCGAGGACACCGACTCGTCGGCGGTGACCACCGTGAAGGAGTATGTCTTCAAGCCGGCCGAGCGCCTTCCGGAGGTCAAGGGCACATCGGCGTACAAGGCACTCGAGGACAACACGGTCCGATTTGCCTTGAACGTCTGGGCGGGCTGGGGGCCGATCATCCTGGCCAATGAGGGCTTCAAACCGGGCAAAGTTTGGAAGACGCCCAAGGGCGAGGAGTTCAAGCTCGAGCTGGTGCTGATCGACGATCCGGTCGCCATGCGCGATGCTTACGCCGCGGGGAACGTGCACATCGGCTGGGCAACGCTCGACATGATGCCGCTGTTCATGGAAGGGTTCGTCGACAAAACCGGCCAGCCGCGCGATAGCCGGGTCATGCCGCGCGTGTACCAGCAGGTGGATTGGTCGAACGGTGGCGACGGCATCGTGGCCCGCGAGTCGATCAAGACGATTTCGGACCTGCGCGGGAAGAAAGTGGTGTTCGCGCAGAATTCTCCGTCTCACTATTTCCTCTTGAACATGCTCGTGTCAGGTGGTGTTCAACCGAGTGAAATCGATCCAGTCCGCACGTCGACAGCTTTTGAGGCGGCCGCCGCATTTAACGCCCAGCGAGACATCGCTGCAGCCGTCTCCTGGGCGCCTGATATCTACAACCTGGCCGAGGCGCGCGGGAACCGCATGCTGGTCACGACCCAAACAGCGAACAAGCTGATCGCAGACGTATGGTTCGCACGGGCTGATTTCGCCAAGGACCACGGCGACAAGGTTGAGGCGCTGGTGCGCGGCATCTTCGACGCCATGGAGGAGCTCAAGAAAGACGACCGGAAGCAGGAGTGTGCGCGCTTGATGGCGGAGGGTTACAACATTCCGGCCAGCGACACACTCAACATGTTCGCCGACGCCCACAACACCAACTGGGCGGAAAACTTCCAGTTTTTCTTGAACCAGAACAACCCGACGAACTTCGAGCGTGTCTGGTCGCAGGCTTACTACCTGTACCGGCGAATTGGTGCGATTACGCACCAACCCGTATCCTTCGACAAGGTGATGGATTTCTCGATCATTGAGAAACTCGGGCAGGAGCCGAAGTATCGATCGCAAAAGGACGAGTACCAGGTGCGGCTTGCACCGAAGGCCGTGTCCGACATCCACGCGGAGTCGGATGAGATTCTCACGAACACAATCGTCATCCAGTTCTTTCCCAATAGTTGGGACTTGTACAAAAAGATCAACCGTGATGATGGCGGCGTGGTAACGGAAGTACTTTACGATCCGAACGTCGACAACGTGCTTCAGGAAGTTGCTAATATGGCGGGGCAGTTCAGCAACGCCCGCATCATCATCGAGGGGCACACCGATAGCTCTCGTCGAGGCCAGGTTCCCGTGCAAATGGTGAAAGAGCTGAGTCTCAACCGAGCCAACGCGGTGCGCGAAGCGCTGGTGAATAAGTTTCAAATGGACGCGAACCGTTTCGCGGCCGACGGCGTGGGTTGGGACCGGCCGGCCGACCCGAATGACCCGGAGAACCACGCCAAGAACCGGCGCGTTGAAATCAAGGTGTTCACGGCCGAACGGGGATAGTGGCCACAGCATGAAGCAAGCGCATGAGCGACGCTAAGAAATCCGAGCCTGCAGCCGAGCCAAGCTCGGGCGTCCCGGCCGACACCGTGGTGCCTTCTTCGACTTCGGGGCGCGGAATGCAGCTTCGTCTTGCGGCACCGACGGCGCCCGGTGCCGGCAGCAAGCCTGCGCAGCCGGGCGGCGGCGGAACCAAGTCGCTGCGCAAACCGGTTCCTAAGTGGCTTGCTCTGTTGCTCGGCGTTGCTTGTATTCTGACTGTGTTTGGCTTGTGGTGGCTTCTGACGCTTGGAGTGTCGGAAGAGCGGATCCTCCCGTATAACACTATACCGAGTCCAAAAGAAACATTTGACCCAGAACAGATTCGATCGCTTTGGTTCGATTCAGCGCTCACGCGTAACCTGATCGCCAGCTTGCGGCGAGTGGTGCTAGGCTTTGCGCTGGCATCGGCGATCGGGATTCCGCTTGGAATCCTCGCCGGTTGCTTTCCATGGTGTAACGCGTTTCTCGCGCCGATCAACGTGTTCGGCCGGAACATTCCCATCGCCGCACTGATCCCGCTCACCTTCGCGCTGTTTGGACTCGGCGAGTTGCAGAAGGTAATGTTTATCTTCATCGCTGCGGTGGCCTTCGTTATGATGGACACCGCCACCGCAATCGCCGACGTGAGCAGCCGCTATATCGACACTGCGTTTACGCTCGGCGCTTCGCGCCGGCAAACCATCATGAAGGTGCTGGTGCCCTTGGCCATGCCGCGCGTGTTCAACTCGTTGCGGCTGCTTTTCGGGCTGGCGTTTGGCTATATCATGCTGGCCGAGCTGGTCACGGAAAGTGGCAGCGCCGGCGGCTTGGGATTCATCATCAATACCGCTCAGCGGCGCGGCGTCCGTGAGCCGATTTTGCTCATCTTGATGGTGATTCCCGCCGTTGCTTTAGCGATTGATAGGACGCTCTACATGATGCAAAAGAGCTTGTTTCCATACCAGTATGCCAGCAGCGGCTTACTGCACAACGCTTGGCGCGGACTCGCCCATGCCGGTGAAGATTTGAAGCGAGTTTTCTTTTCGTCGCAGCCGCTGGATCCCGCGCAACAGGCCGCGCTGGCCAGCGCAAAAGCCGCAAGCACAGCGCGACCATCCAATGTATCATAGCGCCCACCGATTCCTCGCGCCGTATCGCGTTGCCACATGACCGCCGAACCAGTTGCCGCCGCTAGTCCTGTGACCGTCGCGAAAGACGTCGGCATGGGGCAGGTGCTCGATCATGTGCGACAGCCGGAAGAAATTCGCGCGCCGCACGTTGTTGAGTTCAGGGATGTCAGCAAAACATACAACTACGGGCAGGCCAACCAATTTACGGCAATACGCGGCGTGAATTTCGTCGTCGCCGATCTGCCTGATAAGGGTGAGTTCGTCTGCATCCTGGGGCCCAGCGGCTGCGGAAAGAGCACCATATTGAAGATGATCGCGGGACTAGAGCCACAGCATCCGCCCACGACGGGAGACGTGCTCGTGCTCGGCAAGCCAGTTACCGGCCCGGGCGCCGACCGCGGCATGGTGTTCCAGGATTATACGTCGTTCGATAATCGCACGGTGCTCGATAATATTGCCTTCGGGCTGGAATGCCGGGGCGTGGCTCGCCACGACCGCCATGCGCTGGCCCGCTATTGGATCGAGCAAGCCGGCCTCAACGTGGCGACCGACCAATACAAGTATCCGCATGAGCTGTCGGGCGGCATGCGGCAGCGCGTGGCGATCGCGCGCACGCTGATATTGCGGCCGCGGATCATCTTGATGGATGAGCCGTTCGGGGCGCTCGATCCGCAAACTCGGATGAACATGCAAGATCTGCTCGTGGGACTTTGGCGCGAAGTGCAGGCCACGGTGTTTTTCGTGACGCACTCGATCGAGGAGGCGGTGTTCCTGGGCGACCGCGTGTACATCATGTCGACCGGCCCAGGGCGCATCGAAAAAGAGCTGGAAATCGAGCCGGCCGACCGGCCGGCGCTGGAAATGGCCCGCGTGCCGCGCTTCCAGGAAACGGTATACTACATTCGCGAATTGATTGCAGAACTGGAGGAGCAGGGAGCAGGGAGCACGGCGCGGGAAGCCTAAAGTTAGCGGCGCTTGCTGCTTCTACTCCCTGCTCCATGCTCCCCGCTCCAAGCTTCTATGCGACTGGGCAAGTACCTCAAAGTGGCGTTCATGAACCACTGGAACCTGCTGGCGTTCCTGGGGGGCGCTGTTTTCGCGCTGATCTCGCCTGCGCCGGATGTGCTGCTGCCGGTGGTTGCGGCCGGGGAACTGGCCTATCTCGGCATGCTCGGCACGCATCCGAAGTTTCAAGCGTATGTGAATGCACAGGAGGCGAAGCAGACGCGCGAAGCGACGTCGGAGTCGGCTCAGGAGACGCTCGATCGGATCACATCCTCGCTTCCGAAGGAATTGCTGGATCGATTTCTAGCGCTTCGCACGCGCTGTCTCGAGTTGCAGCAGATCGCCGCCGAGCTGAAGCATACCGCTCACGCCGAGACCCACCTGCCTTTGGAGAGCTATCAGATCGAAGGCTTGGATCGGCTGCTGTGGATCCACCTGCGGCTGCTGTACACACAATACGCCCTGTACCGCTTTCTGAAGCAGACGAGCGAAGAGCAAATTCAGGCCGACATCCGGCGGCTGGAAACGCGCCTGGCCGAGCTGCCGACCGGCTCCGAAAGCGATCAGCAACAGCGCGTTCGCAAGGCACTGGAGGACAACCTTCAAACCAGCCGCGATCGGCTCGCGAACTTGAAGCGGGCTCGCGACAACTTCGACCTGGTGAAGCTGGAGATCGACCGGTTGGAAAACAAGATACGCTCGCTCAGCGAACTGGCCGTCAACCGGCAGGAGCCGGATTACATTTCAGGCCAGGTCGACCAGGTGGCCGCCAGCATGCTGGAAACAGAGAAGACGATGAACGAGCTGCAGTTCGTCACGGGACTGGACACGGTGGATCATGCGCCAGCACTTTTGCAAAACGACGTGGTGCCGCGCAAGCGAGCCAAGCAGTTGAATTAAGAGCATTTACAGTATCAACCGCCAAGAACGCAAAGGCGCCAAGAAATCTTAGGAAGTTCACCGTCTTCCTTGGCGTTCTTGGCGGTTTAATTCTTTCTGTTAGAAGCCTTAAGGTAAGTTCAAGCCGCCAAAGCGGCGCTGGCGCGCGGCATAGGCGCGAATCGCGTCGTGGAGCGTAGATTCATCGAACTCGGGCCAGCATTTTTCGGTGACCCAGATTTCGGCGTAGCTCATTTGCCACAGCAGGAAATTGCTGATTCGCATTTCGCCGGCCGTGCGCACGAGCAGGTCCGGGTCGGGCGCTCCAACCGTATAAAGATTGTCGGCGATTTTCTGTTCGTCGATTTGTTCCGGTAAGAATACGCCGCTTTGTACGTCAACGGCGATTTTGCGCACCGCATCGACCAGCTCGGCCCGGCCGCCATAGTTTATTGCCAGGTTCAGCCGCAGTCCGCCATTACTCCGGCTCTTTTCCACCGTTTTATCCAGCTCGCGCAGCACTTGATCCGGAATGTCGTCGCGACGGCCGAGCATGCGCACGCGGACGTCATTCTCCATGATCGTGGCTCGTTCCTCGATCATGTACCGCTCCAACAAGTGCATGAGGAAGTTGATTTCGGTTTGCGGGCGCTTCCAGTTCTCACTCGAGAGGCAATACAGAGTCAGCTGCTCAATGGCCAGCCGGCTGCATTCTTCCGTTGTACGGCGAACGCTTTTGACACCCTGCTCGTGGCCGGCGATGCGCGGCAAGTTCTGCCGCTCGGCCCAGCGGCCATTGCCGTCCATGATGATCGCGATGTGACGCGGCCGGCGCTCGGGCGCAACTTCCAGCGTCCGCAATGGAACTTCGCCGCTCATCGGCCGCTCACGATTTGTTAACTAAAATCGTTTGATCGCGCTCCGGGCCGACGGAAACCATTTCGATGGGCTGGCCGACAAGCTCGCTGACACGGCGGAGATAGGCCCGGGCGCTCGCGGGCAGCTTGTCGAAGGCTCGGCAGTCGTTGATTTCCTCGCGCCAGCCGGGCAGCGTCTCGTAAACCGGCTCCGCGCGTCGCAGATCGTCGACATGGCTCGGAAACTGAGTCGTTTGGCGGCCGTCGATCTTGTAGGCCGTGCAAATTCGCAGCTCGTCGAAACCCGAGAGCACGTCCAGCAGCATCACGCTGATCGAGGTGACGCCGCTCAGCCGGCTGGTATAGCGCACGGTGACAGCATCGAGCCAGCCG
>DATFGJ010000348.1:0-9378 GCA_035249585.1 Lacipirellulaceae bacterium | reverse complement strand
AGTCGGAGGCACTTGCATCCTATTACAGCCAGACAATGAGGCGGCACCTCGTTGAGTTTTTGAGTCAAGCCGACAAAGAAAATGCAAACACCGAGCCCTCGTCAACCGACAACTCCGCGGAGGAGACAGCGGCGCCGCCGGACGGGCCCTTCGGCGGCTATAGCGACGGACCGATTGAGAGGTGGGAGGAGGCGAACCCGGGCGCTGTCGACAAACTTCTGGATGATGTTACTAGCCGGCCGTGGACAAGCGAGCAGATTCCGCCGCTGGCCGAGTGGGCGAAGGCCAATCAAGCGCCGATCGATCTACTGGTCGCGGCATCGCGGCGCGAGCGCTTCTACGCGCCATCAGAGTCGCTGATCAATAACGACCGCGATATGTTAGTCGCGATGCTTTTGCCAATGATCCAAGGCACGCGCGACGCGGGGCGGGCACTTTCAGTTCGCGCCATGTGGCACTTGGGCGAAGGGCGGCCGATGGAAGCCTGGGAAGACATTCTAGCGATCCATCGCTTGTCGCATCTGGTGACCCAAGGATACACGCTCGTCGAGCAGCTGGTGGCAATTGCACTAAGCGGCATTGCCTGTGACTGCACGGTGACATTTCTGGATCATGCAGAATTATCAGCCGAACAAGCGCGGCAGGTGCATCGCGATCTGGCCGGGCTGCCGAACTTCGCCGTGATGGCACGTTCTTTGAACACCGGCGAGCGCCTGATGGCGCTGGATGCGTTTATCCACATGGGTTCGGGCGGCGGTGCTGAAATGTTTTCCGGCATGACCGGAGGCAGCAACGATTTCGGCAATACGGCGTTCGACATCGTGTCCGTCGACTGGAATCTGGTGCTTCGCGATGCCAATCGCTGGTACGATCGGCTCGTCGCCGCGGCCCAGTTGCCCGACCGCGAAGCGCGCGTCGCCGCACTTGCGAAGGTAGACGCTGACTTGCAGCTTCTCGTTGCTGAAACGAGGACGCCCACGCGCCTGTTGGCCGGAGTCGTCAGCCGCCAGCAGCGAAGCAGAGTCGTTTCCGGGATGATGCTCGGTCTGTTCCTGCCGGCCTTGAATGCGGCAATCGAGGCCGAAGACCGGCAAAACACGACGCTCGAATTGACACGACTGGTTGCCGCGCTGGCCGTGTATCGAGCCGAGCATGGCGCCTATCCGGAATCCATCGACAAACTGGTGCCGGGCGTAATCGAGCGGCTGCCCGTTGAGGTTTATAGTGGCAAGTCGTTTGTCTACAAGCGAAGTGCAGACGGATTCCTGCTTTACGGCGTCGGCGCAAACGGCAGGGATGAGGGCGGCAGCAACGAGCGATATCGGGTGCTGAACGGCCAATCGATCGACAGCCTCGACGAAGTCCAAGCCGAATCGCAACAGTCGCAAATTCCCAAGGACGCAGATGACAATTCGATTCTTGTGCCGCGGCCGAAGTTCGAACTGCCGAAACTGCAGGCAATTCCGCAGTAGGCGCTGCGTGCAGCGAACCATTTGCCGGGTCGATCCCAGCAAGTTTGTTACATCGCGACGCACTTCGTAGGGCGGATGCCAAGCACCGAAACGTGCAAGGCATTTACGATGAGGCCCTTGATTTCGGCCGCCAGTTATGATATACACATGAACATTAATCGGTACACAGCTCCAGCACGAATGGCACTTGGCGATGGCTGCCGGTGCGCGCGAAGTTTGTCGCCATTTCCCCTTTCGTGTTTTCGCCGTTTCGCGTTTTCGTGATTCAAAAATATGGGAATCGCGAAAGCACGAAACGGCGAAACCGCGAACGCCAAGAGTTATTTCGCGTTTTCATATTTGTGCTACTAACCGTCAGAATCTTCGAAGGGTGCGCAGATTTCAATTTGCCACAAAGAACACGAAGAACACAATGGATCGAAGCTGTTAGCCAATAGCTTTGTGATCTTGGTGTTCTTCGTGTCCTTTGTGGTTCAGAAATAGTCTTTGTGCATTTTCGTGTATTTTGTGGCCGTTTGGTTGCTGCTACGCCGCGCTGTGTGCTTTCGTGATTCCCGTCTGAGAGTTCGGCTAGAAACCCGATGCGTAAGCGAGGGAATGGCTCGCCCTCGCTTACGCTTCGGGTTATTGCTTTAGCCAATCGGCATCACCCGTTAGGGTCCTGCGCAAAAGCGCGACCAGACGATTCCTAGCAGATGTCCAAAAATAGGTGTGTGGAGTTTTGGACATCTGCCGCAAGTGCCGCGGGAACTCGATTTAGCCGCTGGCTCCGGGTGAGCCGCCATTGCCGCCACGGCTGCCTCGACGCCCGCGAGGTCGTGGTTATGATGAAGGTTTATTCCTTGCCGGCGCCGGTCGCCCGGCGTCCTCCTAACATCGTTTCAGCGCATGAAAATTGCAGTCATCGGCACGGGCTATGTCGGCCTGGTGACCGGCACGTGTTTCGCCGACAGTGGCAACGACGTCACCTGTGTCGACATCGATCGCGCCAAGATCGAGCGGCTCAATCGGAGCGAGATCCCGATTTATGAGCCCGGCCTCGAGGAGATGGTCCGCGAGAACCAGGCGGCCGAGCGGCTCCGCTTCACGACGGAGCTGGCGCCGGCTGTGGCTTCCGCGGCGTTCGTGTTCCTGGCGGTGGGCACACCGCAGAGCGATGACGGGGCGGCGAACCTCTCGGCACTCTGGTCCGTGGTCGACGGCATCGCGCCGCATCTGCGCCCGGACGCGGTGGTCGTCACCAAGAGCACCGTTCCGGTCGGCACGTGCGCGAAAATTTTTCTGCGGCTGAAAGAGGACACGGGCCGCGAGTGCGATGTGGCCAGCAACCCTGAATTCCTCAAGGAAGGCTCGGCGATCGAGGATTTCATCAAGCCGGACCGGGTCGTTGTGGGCGTACGGCGCGAGGAGGTCGGCGAGATGCTGCACGAGCTGTACAAGCCGTTCCTGCGCACCGAGAAGCCGTTTCTCGTCATGTCGCCCGAAAGCGCCGAGCTGACGAAGTACGTGGCAAACGCGCTGCTGTCGACCAAGATCAGCTTCATCAACGAGATGGCCAACCTCCGCGAGCGGATGGGTGGCGACATCAACGACGTGCGCCGCGGCATCGGGCATGATACCCGGATCGGCTTCGCGTTCTTGTTTCCCGGCGTCGGCTACGGCGGCAGCTGCTTTCCGAAGGATGTGCGGGCACTCGTGAAAATGGCCGAAGAGCACGGTGTGTCCCCGCGCATCATGCGGGCGGTCGACGAAGTGAATGAAGTGCAAAAGCATGTCATGGTCGATAAGCTGGGCGCGCATTTCGGCGGCAATTTGCAGGGGAAGACCGTCGCAGTTTGGGGGCTGGCGTTCAAGCCGCGAACCGACGACATTCGCGAGGCGCCGGCGCTAGTGCTCATCGACTGGCTGCTAAAGTCGGGCGCCGCAGTTCGCGTCCATGATCCGGAGGCGATGGAAAACGTGCGGGCCCAATATGGCGACAAGTTGACTTATTGTGCGAAGCCAATGGCGGCTCTCGATGGGGCTGATGCCTTGGCGATCATGACCGAGTGGGGCGATTACCAGCGGCCCGAGTTCAAAGAGATTTTCCAGCGGATGCGCTCGCCCGCGATCTTCGACGGCCGCAATCTATATGAGCCGTGGACGATGGAGCGGCTGGGCTTCACGTACCACAGCATCGGCCGGCCAGCGGTGGGGTAGGTCGCGCGAGCCGAGCGGGACCAATAACGTACGACGTGAGCAGCGGCGCCGGTGCTGCTCGGCTCGCAGCACCTACTGCCGTTTTGTTGACGCAAACCCGCACTGCGCCTACCCTGAAAGCTGAAGAAGAGGCCTTCATGAAAGCTTGTCGACCGTTATGGGCAGGTTGGCTGTTTGGCGCCCTTTGCGCGCTCGCGGGGGGGCGGTCTGCGCAGGCGACTGGCGTCCCGATCAGCGGCTTTTTGCCGTTTGCCGGCATCAGCCTGACGGATGAGTTCGAAGACGACAGCGACCCGACGTTCACGTTTTACCAATCCGACTATGAAACGTCGTTCGTCGGAACGCCATTGGGCACGAGCGGCACGCCGCACTACGATGTGGCGCTGATCGACACCGGCGCCGCGCTCACGCTGCTAACGTCCGCCAGCGACTCCGCGTTCAATATAGCCGGCGCCGGATTTCGCGGCACTCATACGTTGCCAATTGGCGGCGCGACGGGCGGCCTGGTCGCCACAACAAACGATCCGCTGGCTATTTACGCTTCGGGACTCGGCCCTTCGAATCGGATCAGCACGAGCCCACTACGGCTCAACGCAAGCATGATGGTTGGTCAGTCCAGTATATCGTTGGCCACGCTTCCGGCGGCTTCGGATCTCCCCAACGTGCTGGGCATCCCGTTTGCAAGTCAGTATGCGATGTCCATTCGCAACGATCAGCCACAGATTTTTACTCTGGACGGCAAAACTGTCCGCACTCCGCAGATTCAATTCTTGCCCTTGGGGAGCGGCGGACAGGGAATTGTCCGCCGAGCACCGATTACTCTGGATGACCCCAACGCATTCCTCTCCCCGCCTGCATACACGTTCGACTTCGAGAATATTTTTGCCGACCCCCCGGTCCCCTGGACGGAGCATCCCTTATATCCGACGCTCCGGCTCGGTTCGAGCGGCCAGCCCGCCGCGGCGTATTTTGTGAATGTCAACGTTAGGAACGAGGGGACTTCCCTTACGAATACGCCGTTCCTGCTCGACACCGGCGCCGATGTATCCGTCGTCTCGGAGATCAACGCGGTGAATCTGGGTTTCGATCCGGCGTTGGACACACCCGATTTCACGGTGGCTGTGATTGGATCGGGCGGCTTGAAGGAAGAAGTGCCGGGCTTTTATGTCGACGAATTTACGATCCCGGCGGTTGGCGGCACGATCACGCTCACGCACGTGCCGTTCATCGTGCTCGACTTCCCGAATCCAGCACAAGTTGGCAATGTGGCACAGGGCCTGATTGGCATGAATGTTTTGGCGGGCCGCAACGTGGTGATCGATCCAAATCCGGCAACGGGCCAGGGAGGAAGTCCGCCTAGCTTGTATATCAGCGACCCCGTCACTAACGAGAGAAGTTGGGCGTCGTCCAACTCGAGCGACGCTTGGGGAAATGCGGCGAATTGGAATGCAGGTCTTCCCGATTCGCTTTCGATCACGAACGTTCGCCACGTCGCCGGCGGCAATCAGAGGGCCGTGTTGCAAGAGAATCGCACCATCTGGGAACTCAACGTTTCCGGAAGCGCGAGCCAGACCATGACGCTCGAGGTGCAGAACGGCGCTCGGCTTACGACGTTCTCCGGGATCAACATCGAAAACAACGGCGTGATTCAAATCACGGGCGGCGCACTCGATGCGCAATTCGTCGATATCCGCGGTGGGACTCTCATGGGCAGTGGCTGGGTGTTCACCGGCAGCGGCCCGATTCCCGGCCAAGTCGAGAATCACGGCGGCATCGTCGCCCCTGGCCTCGGCATCGGCACATTGAATATCTCCGGCCGATTTGTGAACGGACCGGAGGGCACGCTGGCAGTCGACCTCGGTGGTGTCGCTCCCGGCACGCAATATGATCAGATTCACGTAGACGGGGGTATCGCGCTGGAGGGCACCTTGGCGGTGGCGATCGCGGGCGGATTCACTCCCAGTTCGGGCCAGTCTTTTGAAATCCTCACCGCCACGGACGGTATCAGCGGTACGTTTGAAACGCTTATGCTGCCGGACGATTATCAATGGGAGATTGACTACGGCGTGAATAGCGTCGTTCTGAGCATTGCCGCCGTGGGGCTAGCAGGTGACTTCAACGGTGATGGCTCCGTGGACACGGCCGACTACGTCGTGTGGCGAAAATCCGGCGGCAATCAGACAGAATACGATGCCTGGCGAAGCAACTTTGGCCGGACGAATTCGGGGACCGGCGCGTCCGTCGCATCCGCAAGTGCTGTGCCCGAACCATGCGCTGCCATTCTTTCGATAAGCGGCTTTCTCGCCGTCGCGGCTTTGCGGCCGCTAAACCGCACGCGATTGGCGGAGAATTCTGCGGCTTGAGCGCCGCAGACGTCAGTTTCTACTCGGCGCGTTCTGTGCGGAGCGTCGAAGAGCAATGAAGTGTCTTCGCGCTGGTGAATCGGGGCACAATGAGACCGTTCTCGTTCATCGGGATGTCGATGGCGACCGTGACCTGGTCTGTTTCGGGCGTCAGCTCTGAAGGCGTGACCGTAATCGTGGCGGACCGGGCGCCGACAATACCCAGCAGGTTGTTCGCCTTGGCTTTCGCTTCAGCGACGGTGGCGCCCGGGACCATAGCGGTGCGGGCCGCTTCGTAAGCGGCGTTGTCGGCCGTGTGGCGAATCACGTTCAGCCAGCCGAACTCGAACGCGGCCAACAGCAACAGGAAAAACACCGGCGCGGTCAGGGCAAATTCAACAGCAGTAGCCCCGCGTCGACTGGTTCGATTTTTTCGAAGTGTCATGAGCATGGAATTAAACTGCAAGCGGAATATTTTGGCCGACTATGAGTAACTCACTCGGTCAAAAGCACCGGCAGCGTGGCGGCAATTTCTTTGAAGATCTTCACCAGCTCCTCGGCGTCTGGCGCGTGGAAGTGCTTGCCGCCGGCGGCCGCGGCCACCTCCTTCATTCGCTGGATGTCGGCATCGCTGCTGAACGTGATCGTGTGAATCACGATATCCTGAGCGGCCGCTTTGCGCGCGGACAGAATCGGCTCGGGCCCGAGATTATGAATTCCGTCGGTCATGAGGATGATGGTTTTCACGGCAAATGGCCGTGTCTTGCCGCCGCTCAGCACGACGACGCCGTTGTCTAGTCCGGCCGAGATTGCAGTACGGCCCTTCACGGGCTTGCTGCCGATGCGCGTCATCTCGGCGCGAATCTTCGAGTAATCATCCACCAGGTCGGAGTCGATGGTCGAGATCTTATACGTGTTGCCACATTCCGTGGTGTCGCTCGAATAGCTGACAAGCGCGACGTGCTCTTTTTGAACGGTCTTATCCAACTCACTGAGAAAGGCCTGCACCGCGATTGCCAGGGCTCCCCAGCGGCTCCGGGTGGGATGGGGCGGATCGCAGTCACCGCTCGGCATTCGGCCACCGACAAGGCTTTCCATCATCGAGCCGGAACGGTCGACCACCAGGCAGATATCGCGATCGAGTTGCGTGCAAGTGGCTCGTTCGCTTGGTTCGAAATCGCGCACGCCGAGTACGCCGGCAAATAGCAAGCCGACCGGCCCGGCGGCTGAGCCGCGCGTGCGCTGGCCTGTGATGCGCATGGCATTTGGGCGGACATCGCTCGGCACGAATTCGAATCGCTCGCCGGGAACCTGCGTACCCTTGCCGATTTCGATGTCACTGTCAGCCAGCAGAAGCGGCTCGCTAGCCACTTTGTTGCGAAGCGCAGCCTCTTTGGCACGCGCGCGGGCCGCGTCGATGTCCTGGGACATGCTCAGTTCTTTGGCTGCTGCCCGGGCAGCTGCATCGGTGGCCGAACGCAATTCGGTGCGCACCAGCTGCATCCAGGCAACGTCGACGGCGAAAGCGGCCATGATCACGCACAGCGGCAAGCACACGGCAACGAGCACGAGCATTGCGGCGCGTCGGCAGGATGATCGCTTGCGAAGGCTCATGGGTCTCTCAGCTAGGTAGTCAGCCCCCGGCTCTGCCGGGGGTTTTGAATGTGATCGACGCTTTGGAACCCCCCGGCGAAGGCGGGGCTGTAGGCGTTTTCAATTCGCGTACGCACGCAACTAATTCTCGATCATCATCGATGCAGTGGCCGAGAGGGTTCGGCCGCGGTAAAAATTGGCGGGCACTACGGAATTTTCATTGCAGGGCGCCGTGACCGTGACGTCGACGTACTCGCCGGGCTTCAACACCGCAATATCGAAAGGGCTGACCTTTACAGTAGCCCCTTCGATCTTGCGGTCGGAGAGTACTTGATTGCACGCCGTTTGAACGGTGCTCGCGGTGGCACCCTCCACCAAGGCGGTCCGCACGCCTTCGTAAGCAGCCACGGTAAGCGACTGCTTCAAAAAAATCGCCGAGCACGCCTCGATCGTGGCAACGACCAAGAGCACGACAATCGGCAGGCACACGGCCAGCTCGGCGGCGGCGACGCCGCGGCCTTTTCGCGGCCGAGAATACCGGCCGTTGAAATTGAGCGGGAATAATTTTTGCAACAATATCATGGAGCTATGCCTTCGAATCAACTAGCGGTTTCTTATGCGACGGCCGCTCGGCGTCGTCGCCAACGAGCTCCAGCCGCTTCAGCATGGCGTTGTAGTCTTCGGCCACGTCGTGCCAAAAGTCGTTGCGGCGAAACTTCAGCTTGCGAGCCGGCTTGCCCTGCGCGATGTCGCGGATGGCGCGGCGGAGGCTGTACACCGGCCCCGCGAAACGGTGACTTAACTTGATCGAATCGAAGATAAACACCGGAAGCAGGAATACCATCACCAGAAAGAACGGTCCGTGTGTCCACCAAATGTCGTTCAAATGCTCGGGCAGTGGACGAAACGGATTGGACAGCACCTGCAAAATGAACGCAGCCAGTGAAGCCACCAGCAAAAACAGCAGCCAGTGAAATATGATTCGCCGTGCCAGCGACCCTTGCACGTTGGCATCGATGAATTTTTTGCGCCTGGGATGGGCCATCTTACGAATCCTCACAATACGCGACGCGTGAATTCCGTTGATAAAGTGAATGCCGCCGGCGGTTCGGATGCGCTACAGCGGCGAGCCTGCCGCCAATTCCCGGCGGCGCTTGAACGGCTGGTGTGAAAGTCTAGTTCACATGCCTGAGTGCTGTGGCAGCGGACAATCGTGCCCGCGGAGAATTGCCACTGCGGCACTAGGGCGTCACAAGCGGCAGACCCGGCACAAACGCATCCGTCGTTAGCGCTGGCTCACTTGTACGCCTTCGTCGACCTGGTCGCTGGGATGGAGCACCACCAGATCGCCTTCGTTGAGGCCTTCGAGGATTTCCGCCTCGAGGCCGTTCTGCCGGCCGGTTTTCACGATTTGCTGACGGACGACTCCCTCGATGACCTGAAACACGGCTGGCCCTTCCTCGACGCGAAATAGCGCGCTCGTAGGCACTTTAAGCACATTGCGGACCTCATCGATGACCACGCGGGCTTCGACTCGAAACCCATCCCCCAAGGTTTTCCGTTCCTCCGGCGGAGCGACCAGATCCACGATCACATACACGCGCTGCTCCTCGACGCCGAGGGTTGAAATCTTCGTGAATCCGGACGGCTCTACCGTCCGGACTCGGCCCTCGAGCGGTCGCTCGCCGCCCCAATGCTCCAGATACACGAGGTCATTCGGGTGAATCTTTACGGCATCGCGCGAGAGCACGTCGATTTCCACTTCCAGGTCG
>DATFGJ010000347.1:0-11036 GCA_035249585.1 Lacipirellulaceae bacterium | reverse complement strand
CCGATGAGCGTCGACCTGGCCGGCACAGAGAAGACCGGCGGCCGCGGCATCTTCCTGGCCAGCAAGGATTCGCTCGTGTTGTGCCTGTCGAGCCGCGACCGCGGCCGGCCCGCGTCGTTCGCGTCGCTGCCCGGTTCAGGCAGTCTGCTTGTAACGCTCAAGCGCATCTCCGCGGGAGACGACAGCTCGCCGACGCCCGCTCCACCCAGCGTGCCATCATACGAGGATGAGCAGCTGCGCCGCATGCTGGTAGGCACATGGGGGCACCAGGACGCCGACTCGATTCATTACATCACGCTCAACGCCGACGGCAGCCTGAGCGCGACCATGACCTGGAAAGATCGCTTCAAGCAAATGTTCCATCAAGACGTCCGCTCCAGCGGGACTTGGAAGGTCGTGGATGGCGTGGTGATCGTCAACATAACGACATCGACCGATAAGGAGCGTCGCGGCCAGGTGGGATCGTTCCGTGTACGCTCGATCAATGCAAGTGAGCTGGTGGCCGTGGACCACAACGGCCAGGTGCGGCAGGAGTGGAAGGCGCCGCGCAGCGACGTGGCAACCGGGGGCGGGGACACCCCGGTGCGCTGACGAGCAACGCGCGGCGAGCGCGAGTGAAGACCGCTCCGGCGATTAGTATCGCCCAAACTAGAGCGAGCGCCGCGGGCTACGGCACACTTGTCGACTCTGTGAGCGGCTCCGCAGTGCGGCCGAAGTTGGAGCGCCACGTTTCATAGTTCGTCGTGTCGACGAAGGTGTTGCCGCTCGGATTACGGCGCCAAACAACATAGTCCGCCGCGTCGACGCGGCCATCGCGGTTGAAGTCGCCCGCAAGCATGCTGCTCTGGAAGTTCGTGAGCACGATCTGGCGCGGATTGAATGCGCTGCCTGTACCGTAGTGCACCAGGAATGATCCCGTGCCGTCGGCGGTGAGAAGCCGCTGACCACTGGCGACGTTGGCAAATGCCCCGGTGAGATTCAACGCCGCGCCAAACACCGTAAAGATGTGTTGCTGCTCCGGCACAAAGCCATTGATGACTGCCAGCTCCAAGAGGCCTGCGAGCGACGCGCTGCCTGACACAGCGACGGAGTCGTGCTGCGTGTTATCAACACCAGCGATTTCAATCTCCAATTTCGCGGCGGCTTGCTGAGTATAGTTCCCGGCTATCGTGGTGCTGCCCGTAGATCCCCCGGGCGCCAACACGCCGGCGGAGTTGGTGAGGCTGTCTTCGTAGCGCCCGACGTGAAGTGTGCCGGCTGTCCAGTTAAATTGTCCGCCAGGACTGGGGAACCAAATCCTAGCGGCCGCAAGCGTCCCCCCATCGAGATTCAACCGGCTTGAAGAAGAAATCGATATCGCATCCCCGACCGAGACCGTGCCGCCTGAGCCGATCCGGAGCACGCCCGTGCCGTTGAAACCGACATTCAAATCGCCACTGAGCGCCCAAGACGAACCAGGTTCCTCAACGCTCGCAGTGCCGTTGGCCGTGGAGTGATAGCCCAAATAGCCGTCTCTCGATGCCACGCTCACGCCACCGACAATCGTAAGCGAACCTTGGCTGCGAAATCCTGCTCCGAGTGATCCGGCTGCGCTGGCATCGAGATTAATGGTAACGTTTTGATCGAGATCATCGGCAACAACAATTTGTCTTTGCAGTCCATTGTTCTCGTCGAACACGAGGTCGATATCCGTTACAAGGCCATGCGCGTTGATCGTGCCGGTGCCTTTGAGATCGCTAAATCGCGCCAGCAGGCTGCCCGTCGTAAGCGTGCCATGATCGAAGCGGATGGATCCGTTACCGGTTGAAGAGCGTCCGAGAACGGTTTCTTGAACGACTTCCGCGAGGCCGCCATTGATATGGAGCGTGCCCGTGCCTTCGAAACCGACAGACAAATCGCCGTTGTTAATCCACTTTGAAGTAGCGCCGTCGATCGTCGCAGTACCAACAGCAAGCGGAAACACCCCGATGCCGGCCCTACCGCTGGACGCCAGGCCTCCATCGCTGATCGTTAAGGAGCCGTAGTTAGTTGTAAGAGTCTGCGTGGTTGTCCAACTGGACCCATTGCCGGTAATGGTGGCGGAGCCGGTGCCGTCGGAGCCGACGTGGCCAGAACTGCTGGAAATCTGGCCGCCGTTGGTGACGGTCAGCGAACCATTTCCCTCGTTGCCGACGTCCAAGCTACTCGTTATGTTCCATTTTGAATTTGTACCGGTAACGGTTACTTCACCGGAGCTCGATTCAATGTCGGCGATACTAACAAACCCATCGGTGTTTACGGTGGCTCCGCCCTCGATCGTGAGCTCACCCCGCCCCCAGCGACCGATGTAGAACCAGTCAGTACTCCACGTGGAGCCAACTCCAGAAACGGTTACGACGCCGCTGGCGGAAGCGTCGTAGCCCAAATACGAACGGCCGGAGATGACATCGCTTCCGTCGTCCATGGTCATCGTACCGTCGGCCGTTCGGCCGATATAGAGCGTGTGGCTGCTTGTTGTGGTGCGAGGGTCAGGACTCACGTCGCCGGTAGTGGAAATTGCGGCACGGGCCGCAATAGCTTCCATTAATAACATTGCGAGGCCGAGCAAAGCGCACGTGATGCGCCAAGGACTAGCCAAGCCCGCTCGAGATCTCATGTCGAATGCGTGCATTAGACGGCAGCGGCCCACGAAACGTGGATGCAGAAAGAGTGCGCGGCCAATCGAGCGAGCCTCAATATACCCTCGCGATTCGGCATCTGCAAATTCCGCGAGCGCTACAGATCGAGCGATTCATCCGCGCGCGCGGCATTGGAATCGGGCATGAGTGGGTGTCGGCGGACTGTTATGCCGCCTTGCGAAGTGACGGAAGCTCTCGGTTCAGCACGCGCGCGTAGAGCGCGTTGAGTCCGTCGAGATAGCGCGGCCAGGTGAAACGCTGGAGTGCCAGCTCGCGGCCGCGGCGGCCCATGTCGGCCGCGCGCTCGCGGTTGTCGAGCAGTGTGAGAACGGCCTCTGCAAGTGAAGTGACGTTGGGCGGGCCGTCGGGCGTCGGCGGCGGAACGAGCAGGCCGGTTTCTCCGTGCATGATAATTTCCGGCGCGCCGCCCGCGTTGCAGGCGACGACGGCCTTTTCGGCCAGCGCCGCCTCGACATACACCAGGCCGAACGGCTCGCGGTGCGACGGCAAGCACATCACGTCGACGGCGCGCATCAAGTCGGGCACGTCGCGGCGGAAGCCCAACAGCTTGAAGCGGTCGGCGATGCCCAGAACGCGGGCCGTTTCTTCCAGCTCGCCGCGCAGCGCGCCTTCGCCCGAGCACCAGAATTGGGCGTTGGGCATGCGTCGCAGCACGATTTCGGCCGCCCGCACCAGCTCGCGATAGCCTTTCTTGAGCGACAGGTGTGCGAACGTGCCGACCACCGGCGTATCGGCCGTGGCGCCTAGCTCGGAACGCAGCTCCAGCGGCGAGCGGCTCATGCGCATGTCCTGCGGATCCACCGGGTAATGCATCACCGTGATTCGTTCGGGCGAGAAGCCTTTGGCGATGAGATCTTGTTTGACGGCGCCCGAGCAGGCGATGAGATGTGTCTGGCGGCGATGCCACAGGGCGGAAGTAAAGCCGTGCACATGGCCGATTGCGGGCGGCCCGCCAAGCTGCTGCAGCCAACCACTCCACCAGCTGGCGGTCGACAAATGTGAATGCAAGATGTCGATCTTGTGGCGCCGCACTGCTTGTGCCAGCCGCGGGATGGCCAGCAGATTGGCCTTGCCGCTGATTTGAAGTATTTCGAAGTCGATCCCCGCGACGCGCATTTCCGCGTTCGCAGCGCTGCGGCTCGAGGCGCAGTGGTGTACGATCCCGCAGTCGCGCGTGCGACGCACGAGGCGCACCAAAAACGTCTCAGCGCCGGCCATGCGCGAGGGCGTAATCACGTGCAGCACGCGCGGCGATGGATATGAGGCGGTGGGCATTTAATGATCGCCATTTGTCTTATTCTGCGCGGAGCGCCGGAACTAGCTTTTTAGCTGGCCAGTTGGTGAGCTCGGTACAGGTATGGGTTGAGCGTCGGATCGTTGTACATCTTCATTTGTCGATACACCTTGAGCAGCTTGCGGCCGGCGAAAATATCGTCGAGCAGCTCGGCGAGCGATTGGGAAAGGTCGGCATGCTGCGCGCGGCAGCGGGCGAGCCGCTCTTCGACTGATGCGCGCTGCGCCGAATCAATCTCCTCGCGTGCCGCTTGCTCTTCGAAGTGATAAATCCGCAGGGCCATGATCGACAGGCGATCGATCGCGCTCCCGGGCGTTTCGGTGTTGAGCCGGGCATCGCGGCGCGGCAGCACGCTCTCGGCCGCCAGCGCTTGCACGAGGGACTCATCGATTTTCTCGATCCAGTCGTTGCGCTGCTGGTTGTAGCGATCGATGGCTCGCTTCACCGCGGCGATTTGCTGGTTAGGCACATCGGGGCTGCGAGCGATGTCTTCCTCATGCCACAGCAGGTAATTGAACTGGTGCTGCTGGCACACGCTGGCGAGCAAACCTTCGTACGGATTGTCCGGGCTGCCCTCATGCCAGCGCGCGGTGGTCTCATGATGAAGCTGCGTGACTTCTGCAACCAGGACTGCGGGTTCAGGAGGCATTGCGCTGCCGGCGTTGGAGCCGTTGAGGTGGATAGGGGCGGGGATTTTAGGAATGCGGCGCATTACCGGCAAGAGTGGACCGGATGCAATTCGTTTTTCGCCTGATTAATGCCATGTCCGCCTGGAAAGGCTGACCTGCCGAACCCTAGAATGACAGCATGACAGAACGCGGCAAAACTCGTGTTGACTCGGTTCGTGGCAGATTGGCCGTCATGGCGACGCTGGGGCTATCGGCTGCAATTTCAGGATGTGGGAGGCCAGCTGCCATGGCACAATCACAGCGTCGTGCTGCCGAGTCTTCCTCGGCAAACAATCAATCCAGAGGCGCGTCCACTTCCGCTGCGACCTCACGAGCGGTGACGCGTGGACGGGAATCACCAGCGGGCAATCCGCTCAATGCCGGGCGGGCCTACGGTTACCTGCAAGAAATCTGCGCAATCGGCCCGCGCACGAGCGGCTCACCCGGCATGCGGCAACAGGTTCGGCTGGTGCGCGAGCACTTTGCGAAGCTCGGCGGGCAGGTTCGCTTTCAACAATTTACGGCTCAGGATCCGCGCGGTGGCCAGAATGTGCCGATGGTCAACACGATCATCGAGTGGCACCCGGAGAAGAAAGAACGCATTCTGCTGTGCGCCCATTACGATACGCGCCCGCTGCCCGATCGCGATCCCGATCCGGCCAATCGTCGCCAAGGCACGTTCATCGGTGCCAATGACGGCGCGAGCGGCGTAGCCGTGTTGATGGAACTGGCACATTTAATGCCGGCGTTGGATTCTCGCTACGGCGTCGATTTTGTGCTATTCGACGGTGAGGAGTTTGTTTACGACGACAGTGACCGCTACTTTTTGGGCAGCGAGCACTTCGCGCGCGAGTATGTCAAGGAGAAGCCTGCGCACAAGTACCGCTGGGGCGTGCTCTTGGACATGGTGGGTGACGCGGACTTGCAAATCTACCAGGAGCGATTCAGCGTTTCCTGGCGCGATACGCGGCCGCTGGTGGCGCAGATTTGGGGGACCGCCCAGCGGCTGGGCGTTCGTGAATTCGTTGCCCAAGTCCGGCATGAGGTTCAAGACGACCACATCCCGCTGCGGCAAATTGCCAAGATTCCGAGTTGCGACATCATCGACTTCGACTTTCCTGCCTGGCACACGACGGCGGACGTTCCGCAAATCTGCTCGGGCGAGTCGCTGGCCAAGGTGGGCTGGGTGGTGCTCGAATGGTTGAAAATGCAGGGGCCAGCAGAGCCGACAGCTGAGAGCAAGTAGGTGGGGCACCGCCCACCAACTTTACGCCAACCGAGGTGCGTGGTGGGCGGTGCCTACCCTACGTATGATCCTTACCTCCATCATCTCGCTTATACTAATCGGCCTGTCGGGCGTTTTGCTCGATTCGCACCGGCGCGCATGGCGTGCGGCCCAGCAGGATCCCACAAAGAGCGAACGGGAGCGGCGGTTCGCGCTCGCGCAATACCGCCGGCGAATGCAGGCCAGCGGCATCATCGGCGTGCTCGGTGCGGCCATCGGCATTGGGCCGCTCGTGCCGCGCGAGCCTTGGCCGCTAGTGATTTATCTCGCATCGTTGAGCGGCGCCTGCGGCTGCATCATGCTTCTGGCGGCGCTCGATGCGTGGGCCACGCGGCAGTACTACGCCCGCTTACGAAGTGAGCAGCTGACGGCGCAAATCAAGCTCGCACGCGAGCTTCACGCGGCCACCAAATCGGCCGACGCCGAAAAGTAGCTGAATTCGCAAGAATTCAGCGCCTGGAACAGTGAGTTGAACTTTTGCAAGTTCAGCTGCGTTAGGTGACTGATGTCCGTTGACCCACTGCGATTGGCGATTGCCCTGGTGCCCGTGGCAGCCTACGCGCTCGTGCTTGCCCTGGTGAACGCGCGGCGGCGACCGTTTCTTACTTCCGGCGGCAGCGATCTGGCTGCGCTCGGTGTTGCGATTTCGGGCCTGATGTTCGTTGGGCCGCTGGAGCTGTTTCGACCGGACGCGGCCACGCGCGAGTTCGGCAATTACATCTGGCTGTTTCTGCTTTCGTTGTATTGGCTGGGACTGGTGCTGGTACTGTTGCTTGCGCGGCCGCGCCTGGTGATTTATAACACGAGCAGCGAGGAACTGCGGCCGGTGCTGGCCGAAACGGCCGGCCGGCTTGATCCGGAAGCACGCTGGGCCGGAAACCATTTGACACTGCCGAGGCTCGACGTTCACCTGCACTTGGACAGCCTCGAAATCATGCGCAACGTGTCGCTGGTCTCGAGCGGCAGCCAGCAGAACATCGACGGCTGGCGCCGGTTGGCTCGCGAGCTGCGGCGCTCGCTTGCTACCGTGCGCACACGGCGCAGCCCAAGGGTAATTGCACTCCTGGTTATTTCGCTCGCGCTGTTGGCCGTGAGCGTGACGCAAATGCTCAATCGCCCCGAAGCGACTCTCCAGGCCATGAATGAAGTGTTTGCGTATTGAGGGCGCGGGATGCAGCGATAGGATCGGTGGCCGGGGCAACGCCACAGTCTTGCCGGAAATGCTGGGGCGATGCTCAAGGTACCCGCAACACAATCTCGAAATGCTCTAAGGTCCAACGTAGCCGCGGGCGGCGAGGTCGTCGGCAATTTGAGTACCGCGCAAACTGGATTGGCGCAGAATCATGTCGACCACGATGAGCGCTTCGGCCGCGTCGCCGTACGGGCCCTCGGCGAGAATCTGGCCGCGATGATCGGTGGCCAGAGAGCAGCCGATCGACTTGCGGCCCTTCCATGGTCCGTCGGTCAGCCAGCCCACGTTGCTTACGGCGATTACGGGCAGGTCATACAACCGGCCGAGTTCACCAAATGCCTCCCGCCACCGGGCGCCGTAGGGCTCGCGCTCGTTGTCATGGTCAGCATCGACTGCCCAAGCCGATGGAGAGAGCAGCAGTTGCGCGCCCATTCGCGCAAGCACGTGGGCGATGGCCAGGGAGTTGGGGAAATTGTCGGCGCAGATATTGATGCCGAGAGTTCCGATCTCCGTGTGAGCCACGGCTAAGCGGTCGCCGATTGCATACAAATCCTGAGCGATTTCCAGCTCATTGATTTTCCGGTGCAAGAGCACGATTTGGCCGCGCGGGTCGATGAGTACGGCCGCATTAAAAAGGCGGTCACCGGTGCGTTCGACCAGGCCTGCAACAACATAAACGCCGGCCGCCTTTGCAACGTCCGCGAGTCGTTGCGAGTGAGGGCCCGGAATGGGCTGCGCCAAGCGCCGCGCGCTTGGATCGGTCCAACCGAGGTCCATGCATTCCGGCAGAACGACCAGCCGGCAACCTTGGCTGGCGGCCTCGCGAATGAATTCTTCGGCCCGCTCGAGGTTGGCAGCCGGCTCCGCTCCTTCCACGAGGATTTGCGCCATCCCGATACGGCATTCAGCAGTTGTCATCGTGTGGGGCGCCGTAATTGGGTCAATCACCGATGACGCGAACACGCGCGACGCCCGCGCGCCACCAGTCGCCGAGCGGCCCGCGCTCGACGCTTTGATGCGCTTGGCGGCCCGTCGCGCGCTTCAAATCCAGCGTCGCGACAAGGACTTGCTCTTCGAAGATGGAGGCTTCTTCGATGAGGTTGCCGTCGGGAGCAATCACTCGGCTTTGGCCGTGCGAGCCCGTGGCATCGGAGTTGGCCGGCGCGTTGGCTTGGACGACATAGACGGTGTTTTCGACCGCTCGGGCCTGAATCTGGGCGCGATACGGAACGAGCTTCGACTCGTGAGCCAGCCCCGATTCGTGTGAGACATAAAAAATAACGCGCGCCCCCGCCAGCACCGGCAGGCGCACCAGCTCGGGATAGCGCTCGTCATGGCAAATAATTATCGAAGCCGACACGCCGTCGATTCTGAATACCATCAGCTCGTCGCCCGCGGCGGGCCACGATTCGGCAAGCTGGACCTTGTGATAGCGCACAAGTACTTCGCCCTTCGGCGTAATCACGACGGCCGAGTTATAAAGCCGATCGCCGTCGCGATGGGGTGTTCCGACGATGGCGTAGATGTCGTGCTTGCGGCAGGCCTCGGCAACTTTGCGCTCGGCGCTTTTTAATTGTTTTGCGGACAATCCCCGCATATAGGCGTCGTCGAAATATCCTGTAAGCGCGCATTCAGGAAACACTGCGACCTTGATGCCGTCCTTCGCACAGCGACTGAGATAATCATCGATCTTGCGGACGTTTACATCGAGATCGCGCCCGGAGCGCATCTGCACGGCGGCAACGCGTAGTTGGGAGGTATGCTGCGAGCCGGCCGCATCGGCCTCCGCCGCGCAGGCAGGCTCGGTCGACGTCTGCGCGAGCAGATTCACTACCATGCCAAGCAGAACATACCGCCACATAGTCTGCTCCACGATCGAAACGGCTGGCAAAGCTATTTGCGAACTACTTCGCATGGCTTTGCCAGCTCCACGAGATCATCGACGTCGCAATGCTGCAAGAGGCCGAAGCAGAACATCTCGGGATACTCTTCGACCGACCAGTTATTCTCGATGACTTCGCGCAGACTACCGATCGAGCCGTGCAGAACCAGCTGCTGCGGACGCTCTTTGTCCGACGCTGTCGCGGCGGCAAGCAATGCAGCAAGTGCAACGCGCGGACCGATGGCGGTGTGTTGTGTAACCGGCTCGCCGAATTGGGAGTTTGCCCAGCGCGTGACCGCTTGCAGTTGATCGGCCTGTACACCCACGGGCCGCGCACCGACTGACGATACCAAAAGCGCGAACAAGTAGCCGCGTTGCTCAATCTTCGACTCACCCAGGTAAAACGGATCGATGGCTAGCATGCGGTGCCTTTCGGCGAGTAAGCTCTCGATCTGTTCGGACGCGGCTGTTCGGCCGCCGTCGGCTAGGACGCAGCAGGTGCCCTGCGGCGTTCCGCGGGTTAGCTCCACCACGGGCACGGTCCAGTCATCGTCTAGTTTGATTCGCCAGAACCTTGCCTTGGTTTCGCCGGCTGTCTTTTCGCCGACCATCACTGCGGCCAGCTCGTAACTTGCGAGCCGGGCGATCCCGGCCACGCTGTGGGCCGTCGGCTTGGAAGCCGCGGCCTGCGATTTCGTATTCGCCGACTGCTCGTGCTTATGAGCCGGCAGCTCGGCCGTCAATTGCACCGCGAGTTTGTGGAAATCGAGATTCTCGTCCGGCAGAGGGACGTTTAATTCCTCTGCCGATTTCACTTCGCCCTCGGAGTCGATTTCCTTGGAGTCATAAGAAGCGACGCCTGCATAAAAATGATCGCCGAGCATCTTGTAGAATTGCTCGCGGTTCTCGCGCTCGAAGTTGTGCGTGCCCGGATCTTCGTTGACGTGCGAGCGCAGCCGCCCGCCTGCCCCGGCCAGTTCGAAGATTGGCTTCGCGGCGTCCAAAAGCGGCGGCAGGGCGTGCGCCGATGCGAAACAGCATTCGTCCTTGGCGTTGTACGTGAGTAGCGTCGGCCGCGGGGCGCGCATCGCGGTGAGGTGCTTGTAGTCGGCCGTCACTGCCAGGTCGGTGGGCGTTTGCTCCGAATCGCCGAGGTCGGAGAAAAACTGGACGCGCGTCTTGAAGCTGGAGTATCCGGCGACCGGGTTGGACAAGGTGACGCGGCGATCGAGCGAGCTGAACAAACTCGTTTGCCAGCCGCCGCCCGAGAGGCCGGCCATGGCCACGCGCTCGACGTCGGCGTGTGGATGGTCCACGAGCAGATCCAGCGCGCGTTCCATCACCAGGTAAAACACAGCCAGGCCGCTCGTGCCACACAAATCGAGCTGATTCATCCGCCCGTGCGCGAACCCGTCGCCCTGCAATTGACCCATGCCCAGCCATTCGACATTGAGCGCGAGCATGCCGCGCTTGGCCACATTGATGCAGCGGAGTTGCTTATAAGGCGCCTGCTTGCCTTTGCTGTCGTGGCCATTCACGTTGAGCACGACCGGCACGCGGCCGTCGAGGCGCTCCGGCTCATACAATAGCGCGGGAATCCACAGCCCGGGCAGTGCCTCGTAGCGCAGTTTCTTGATGCGGTACCCAGGCCCGCCAGGGATTGTGTCGAGCCATTCGATGCGGCGCGCTTCATCGCGCCATGCAGGCGGCACATTGCGGAAGACAACGTTTTCGAGCACCGTGCGCTGCAGCCGGTCGGCCTCGCGCTGCCAGGCGCTCCAGCTGAGGTTCTGCGGCATCGCGGCGATGCGGCGGTCGCAAAACTTTTGCACTTCGGCGAGCGATTGTCCTTCGTCAAGAACGCGGTGCGCGAGCAGGGCCGTTAATTCGTTCTCGTCTTTAACTTCAGCTTCAGCCGAAGCAGCGGTCGAGTATGCCGGCGCAATGTAAAGAAGAACAAATAGGGTCCGCAACAGTTGACGCGTTGTAATCATCGCTCGATGAACTCTTAGGTGTTGGAGCTAACAGCGAACGTCG
>DATFGJ010000346.1:0-2157 GCA_035249585.1 Lacipirellulaceae bacterium | reverse complement strand
GAATGTAATGGACAAGAAAAAGCGTAACGTCGCTGCGCTCGGGGTTCTCACCATCCTGGCGGCGATCGTTTTCTACCTGGGCTTTTATTATCTGCTGGGCAATCCCGTCCTGAAAGGCGGCATGGACGTGATCGTCAGGCTGGATAACGGCGCCGGCTTGAAGCGCGGCGATCGCGTGATACTGCAAGGAGTCGAAGTCGGCTCGGTGAAGGACGTCGAACTTCAGGGACCGGGTCGAGTGATCGTCACGCTCCGGCTCAACGATCGCATCGAGATGCCGGCGGACACCAAAGCGCGCATCACAGGCGACGTGTTTGGTGCGCACTCCATCGAGCTGGTTCCGGGCGACGCTGTGGTCAAACTCGAAGAAGACGACACGATCGGCGGGCTGCGGGAGCGGGCGCTGACCGAACTGGCCGGGGACATCGGCTCGCGCGTGAGCGGCGTCCTGAGCCGTGCCGACTCGTTGCTCTCGCAGCAAACCATCGCCGACCTGCGCGAAACCGCGGCCGTGCTGCCTTCCAGCGCGACCGAGCTGCGTTCGGCGCTCACGGAGCTACGCGGCGCTGCCGCAGCGTTGCGTCGTACCACGCTCGAAGTCGAAAGCGCGAAGACCGGCGAAGCCATGCGATCGGCTCTCATGCGTGTGGACGAAAGCGCCAAGGCCTTGACGCTGACCGCGAACGCCCTGGAGCGGGCTTCGGTCGCGATCGAGCAGTCGGCCGGATCTCTGGCTTCGATCACCCGCAAGATAGATCAGGGCCAAGGCACGTTCGGACGTCTCGTAAACGATTCAGCGCTGTATCTCGAGATTCACGGTGCCGCCCGCGAATTCCGTAGTTTGGCGGCGGACGTTCGAGCCCGGCCAAGCCGTTACATCAATTTGAAGATCTTCTGATTCCGGCACAGATCAGAGTACAGCGAGGGACTGGCCCGCACTGCTGTTGAACGTCCAATCTACCTCGCTATTATTTCGGAACTGCAAAGCACCCCAGGCATCGAAGCACGGATGTCTGGGGTTTTTTTGTGATACGGCACGGGGAGCATATGAGGACCGAAAACAACGAATGGGTGACCCGCGCGCTGAAGGAAGGGCCATTTGCCATGCGCCAGCTCGCGGCGGACGCCGGATTGAGTTACGACGTATTGCGTTCATGGCGCAGCGGCCGGCGGCGCCCGAGCCGAGACAGCATTCGCAAGTTGGCGACGGGTCTGGCCAAGCGCTCGGAACGGCTCAAGGCCTTGGCGGCCGAACTGCGGCGGCGAGGTTAGCGGCTTTCAGGCACTCTTTATTTTCGCCGGCGCCCGCTCGATCGTGACGGCACCCGGGTCCGTGTTGGCGGCCTCGTTACCGCGGTTGACTCCATTCGCGAAACCAATCAAGTGAAAACAGTGTTGTACCAAGAGGCACCTGGCCGCACCGCAAGGCCGCACGCCGGGTTTTCGTTTTTCCGGCTGGAACTGGTTTCATTCTTGCTCTTCGAGGACTGGACACGCTGCACGTGGTAGTAGAGGTGAATGCATGATGAATCTAGGTCTTGAAATCGTTCTGCTCGGCTTTGCGTTGATTGGTTACGTGGGCACGGGTGCGTCACTCGCGGTTGCGCGCTATCGGTCACTCGAAGATGGCAGTGTCGATCTCGGAATGCTCGGTGTAGCGGCGATGTTGTGCGGGTTCGGCGCGATCTGCACGTCGGTCGCGGTTGGATTGTATGGCGTGCTTGGGATTGGCTCGATTGTGATTTGGGCGAGCTACATTGTCATGGCTCGGCAGATCGGCATGTTCCTGGTCGAAGTTACGCTTCCGGTCGAGCCCGCCGCAGCAACCGAGTCACAGCCTCATCTCGGGTCAGGCTGAACCGAAAAACACGTTGGGGTCGAAGCGCGCATGGTGGTAGAAATCTTCCGAGGTCTGCGCTTCGGCAAATCGCTCGAGCATGTGAGGCTCCTGGTCCGGCGGCGGCGAGTCTCCGTCGTAGCGATCCAGCTCAGCGAGCAAAGCCGGAGTAAACGACGGTAACGCCGCCTGCGCGCTGCGGTCCAGCCGCACAAATTCGACTGGTACCAGTACTCGCCGCGCCTCCTCTTTATCGACGGCCAGTTCACATATCAAATAGCGCGCTTTCATCGTGGCCAGATCGATCAGCAGGTCGCTCA
>DATFGJ010000345.1:0-8177 GCA_035249585.1 Lacipirellulaceae bacterium | reverse complement strand
ATCGCCAGCTTCGCTAAACGTGATATTCGAAATCGCACTGCCAGCATGGGCCTGGATTGCAAAGGTAAGCCGGGCGCCTGTGTCGTCGCTGCCGCCCGCCCCGGAAGTCTCCGCATCGAAACCGACCGGATTGAAATCGATGGAATTTGCCGAGACGACTGGCGTGCCAAACAGGGGCAGAGAATCGCCCGTGGTCGTATCTTGAGTGACGTTGTTGTAGTCGACCGTCGTGCCGGTAAATGAGCCGTAACTGATCGGCGCCCCAAGCGCGGCGTAGGGCAGACCGCCGAGTGCGGCTGCAAGAATTATCGAGAGAAAAGTCAACGATCGTGCCGCAGCAATTCTCGAGACGCTGCGCGCGCAACGAGTCCCCCACACGCTTGTTGCTACAAACATTAGCTCTCCTCTCCTAAGGGTGTGGCGTCGTCGACGCCGGTTATCAATGTTGTCGAATCACTGCCGACTGAGTGGAAAGGCCCGAGAGCGCAAGCGCGCCATCGCCCCACGCAGGATGCCCTGACAAGGCTAAAAATCTCCAGTCCTTCAGGATAAACGAAGACTCTCATTATGCAAGGAACTGGTAAGGAGAAATAGGCTGGCAAACGCGAAAAAATCGACGCGGAGGCCCAATTCCTGGTCGCCCGCGGTCCATGGCGCCCCTCAGTAAATCCAAGCTGCGTCTCAGGTTATGGCTGCTGAACGACTGAGATCAGTTCTAGCTGGCGTCGCCGAGTTATAGGCTAGCCAACGTCGGCCAATTCCAGGACATTCCCATAACGCACGAGCATTTGGCGGCGAAGGCGAGAATGCTCCGGACGCTTCAGGCCGGGATCGCCTGCGAATAGTTCCTGAGCCGCCGCGCGGGCTTCCTCCAGAACCGCACGATCCCGTCGCAGGTCGGCCACACGCAGCGGCGGCAACCCGTGCTGCTCTGTCCCAAAAAGATCGCCCGGCCCACGCAGCTCGAAATCCATTTCGGCAAGCTGGAAACCATCCGCCGTGTTTGCGAACGCCTCGAGCCGCGCGCGGGCCTGTGGCGAGAGATCGTCGTGGGCGAGCACACCGCAAAACCCAGCCAGTTTGCCTCGACCGACTCGCCCGCGCAGTTGATGTAATTGGGCCAGTCCAAAGCGCTCTGCCGAATCAATTACCATGATGCACGCGTTTGGCACATCGACGCCAACTTCGATGACGCTCGTGGAGACGAGCACCTGCGTGCGTCCACTGCGAAAATCGATCATCGCTTGTTCTTTTTCCGCCGGCGTCATCCGGCCGTGGATTACGCCGACGCGAAAGTCGGCAAGCTCACCGTTGGTGAGGCGCTCAAATGCCGCAGCGACGCTGGCGGCCGCCACGGATTGCGACTCATCTACCAAGGGGGCGACCACATACGCTTGCCGGCCGGCGCGAAGCTTGTCGCGCACGAAATGCCACCAACGCGCCTGGTCGGACTGCTCCACGATGTACGTGCGAACCTCCTGCCGGCCCGGCGGCATCTCGCGCAGCGTCGTCACCTCCAAGTCGCCGAACAGGGTCATGCTCACCGTGCGCGGTATGGGCGTCGCTGTCATCACGAGGTAATGTGGCGAACGTTCGTCCTGCCGCAATGCGGCCCGCTGCCGCACGCCGAATTTGTGCTGCTCGTCGATCACCACCAGCCCGAGCCTGGCGAACTGGACGTCGCGCTGCACGACCGCGTGCGTGCCGATTACAAGGTCGATCCGCCCGGCGGCAATCTCGGCAAGCGCCGATTCACGTTGTTTCGCCGTTAGACCGCCTACCAGCAGCAAGTGTCGCACGCGACTGGCGCGCAACAGGCCGCCGAGCGTTTCGGCGTGCTGCCGGGCCAGGATTTCGGTGGGCGCCATGAGGGCTGCCTGAAAGCCGCGGGCTACACAAAGCAGCATCGCGTACACGGCAACAACCGTCTTTCCGCTGCCCACGTCCCCTTGCAGCAGCCGGTTCATGGGCGTCTCGCTTGCCATGTCAGCGGCTACGTCACGGATCGCGGCCCGTTGGCCGGCCGTCAGCTCAAAGGGAAATAGCCGCTCGATTCGCGCGTCAACGTCGGGAGTCGCCTCCATTCGCGGCGCGCGGAAGCCCACGCGATGCTGCCAGCGTCGAGCCACCACGGCCAACTGCAGCACAAGTAGCTCCTGGAACACAAATCGCCGCCGGGCGCGCTCAAGCTCTTCGGCATCACGCGGCGAATGAACCGCCGGCAGGGCTTCGGCAATCGGCATCAGATCGTATTGCTGGAGCAGCGCTTCGGGGAACACTTCCTCAAGCACGTGAGCGCATTCGTCAATCGCTCCGCTCACCATCCGCCGCATCTGGTACTGCGTAAGACCTTCAGTGAGAGGATAAAGCGGTAAGAGCCGCATCTGCGGCTGGTCTTCGGCGCCGTCGAGCCAGGTGATTCGTGGGTGTGGCATTTCCCAGCGTCCGCCGCGAAACCGCGGAGTTGCCGACACAAGCACGTGCTGCCCTTGGCGAAACTTCTCGCGCATGAACGGCTGGTTGAACCAGATTGCCCGCAGGTAGTCGTTGCCCTGCCGCAACAATACGCCGACAACACTTTTCCCGAACCCGCTGCTACGCGCGTCGATTTCGACGACTTCGCCACGCACGGTTTGAAGCTGCCCTTCTTCGAGGTCGGCGATCTCGCGCCGGTCGGTGAGGTCCTGGTAATCGCGAGGAAAGAAAAAGACGAGATCGCCGGCCGTGCGAATATCCATCCGCTTCAGCAGCGCGGCCCGCTGTGGCCCGACGCCGCGAACGAATTCGACCGGCGTGGCTAAAACCTCGGCCGGCGTAGGTTGGCGTTTAGTCGAACTGCCTTTCAGCAATCTCTCTGAGATGCCGCTCATGTTCCAAATTCTAGCGCACCTCGACACGAATTGTTAGCGTCTTGAAAAATGCGGCCGCGCGATGAAGGGCGGGACCCCGCTAACCGCTGGGTCGATTGACTCGGATCAGTTGGCGCCTGAAATCCGTGATGGCTTTGATTGCCGCATCGACCCGTTGCGCCTGCCCATTGAAATCTGGATCGAACGTGCAGACGATGATGCCCGCGTGATCCGCATTCTGCGTATGCAGCCGAATGAAGTGCTTTCGGTTGAGCGTCAGCAGGATCCGCTCGTCACTTTTCGCGAAATCGAGTACCTCCGTGTCGGGCCATGATTGCTCGGCTCTGCCCGTTTCTGCGACCGTGGTCACGTCATGGCCGGCTTGCCGAAGAGCTTGGACGACTGGCAGTGGAAAGTTCTCGTTGGCATATAGGCGAACCATCAAGCGGCTCCCTCATTGTCACGAATCTGCTGCTCGATTTCGTCGCGATGCGTTCGGACATAGCTCCAGGCGTTTACCAAGTCCGCGGCGCGCAAAGTCGGGTACGCTCGCAGCAATTCCGCTTCCGTCGTGCCTAGACGGCGTGCCTGCTCGAGAATCCAGACTGGAATTCTCGTGCGTACAATGCACGGCTCGCCGCCACACACTGCAGGGCTCGTCTCAATCCCCGGAGACGCATTTCCCAGATCAGTGGCCACAGTCTTAAGCAACTCGGCCTTTTCCGCCGCCGTCAAGAGAGCCGCCGCGTTCTCTAACTCTTCTAATTTGGTCATACTGTTTATCGTAGCGATCGGCCGCCATAGAAACCAGTTAGGATGCTCGATCAGTGAGTCGCCGGCCACGCCAAGCCCTCCCCGCGCATGTGCTACAGATACTGCTGATACGCGGCGACGGCGAGTTGGTCGACCAGGTCGTTTTCCTCGTGGCCACTGTGGCCGGCGACGCGCGTGTATTTCACCTGGTGATTGGCCAACAACTGGTCGAGCTCGCGCCACAAATCCTCATTGGCTATTGGCACGAGCTTGTTCTTCTCTTTGCGGCGCCAGCCGTTGGCTTTCCATTTGGGCAGCCATTCGCTGATGCCCTTGCCGACGTACACGCTGTCGGTGAACAGTTCGACGCCGCTGCGGCTTTTGAGAGCCTCCAGCCCGCGAACGACCGCCGTGAGCTCCATTTTGTTGTTCGTCGTCACCGGTTCGCCGCCGGATTTCACGAGCTTCTTGCCAGATGCCGGATGCCGAAGGAGAAATGCCCAGCCGCCCGGTCCCGGATTGCCGCTGCACGCGCCATCCGTGTAAAGCTCGACGGTGGGTAAGGAGTGGGCCACGACGCGGCAGGTTGACTTCGGTTTGCCTGGTTCATCCGGACCAAGATGGCCGGGCTATTTATGCGGTTACATAGCCGGACCATCTTGGTCCGGCAATTCCGCAATCGGATCACACTCCAGATCCCTGGCTTTGGACGCCGGCGATGGTTTCTGCCGGCGCGGCAATCACCGGCGCGGTTCGCGTCAGAACTTCCAAGTCTTCGCGCAGCTGTGTATCGAGCCGCGGCATTTCTTCGAGCCGCCATGGGAGTCGGACGGTGAACGTGCTGCCCTTGCCCAGCTCGCTTTCCAGCGAAACGTCGCCCCCCAAAAGCCGGCAGAGCTCGCGCACAATCGAAAGCCCCAGCCCTGTTCCGGAATACTCGCGCGTCATCGCATCGCCATCGGGCAGGGCTGCGGTTGCCTGGCGGAACTTCTCGAACACAAGTTGCTGGTCGTCAACGCTGATTCCGATGCCCGTGTCGGCCACGGTCAGTCGCAGGTCGCCTTGGTCATCGCGCTGGGCGCCGACCATGATCCGGCCGCCGTCGGGGGTAAACTTGATCGCATTGGACAATAGGTTATTCAGAATCTGTTGCACCTTCGCCTGATCCTGTCGCAGGGGCGGCAGGCTCGGCGAGGCGCCGCAATCAAGGTCGATATTCTTCTTCTCCGCCAGCGGCCTGGCCATGTCGCACTGGGCCGACACTAGCGCGCTGATCTTGAACTCGCTCAGCCGAACCTCCATTTTGCCGCTTTCCATCTTCGCGAGGTCCAAGATGTCGTTGATCATCTCCAGCAGCATCCGCCCGGAGCGCTGAATATTGCCTACGTAACGCTTCTGCTTGTCGTCCAGCGAGTCGATGCCACTCAAGACGTCGCTGAAGCCGAGGATGCTGTTGAGAGGCGTGCGCAGCTCGTGGCTCACCGTGGCCAAAAAATCGCTCTTAAGGCGGTTCATTTCATACAGCTTCATGTTGGCCTGGGCCAGGTCGTCGAGCCGGTCATCAAGTTCGTCGTTGACGTGGCGCAGCTCGCTTTGCTGGCTCAAGAGTTGCCGCAACATGCGGTTGAACGCCGCGGCCAACTCTTCGAACTCGTCGCCCGTGCGAATCACGGCCCGCTGCTCGACGTCGCCCTCGCGTACGGCGTTGGCCACGTCGCGAAGGTGGGTGACGGGCTTCACGATCACGTAGCGCACGACGGCCCACAACGAGAACATCGAGAGAAAGCCGACGGCGATGGCCACCGCCCACAAGATGGCTCGATTCTTTACCAGCGCGTCGACTGTCTCCTGGTCATTGATCGTCACGCGTACGACTGCCATCACGTCGTCTTTTTGTAACGCCGGGTTCGGCGCCGCTCCCAGAAACCTGTGGCATTGAACGCATGACGCGCTCGCGACCATCGGCTGATAATACTGATATACCTGACGCCCATCGATTCGATTGGAGCGGCTGAACGATTTGCGCGGTTTCCAGCCTTCCGGCGCATTTTCCGGCACCGCGGTTCCATTGAACCAGCCGTATTGCTCAATCAGCCTCCGCTCTTCCTCGTCTGGGAAGTAAACCTCGGGGCGATATCCGGGCTGCAGCTTGGCCGTCGGAGGAAGTAAGGCGTGCCAATCAAAGTCGCGCCCAAGTTCTTTGCTGCTGGCGGCTAGTCGTTCATAGATACTGGGGTCCTTATCGGACTGGTCAGCCGGCGCGGCCGGCTCTCCGACCTCAGACAACAGCTTTTCATACTCCGCGAGGTTCTCAAGATGCAGCTTCTGCCAACCGGCCCTCCACAGCTCCTCACTGAGCGTTTTGATCCGGTCATCGACCAGCTTGTCCGTCCGCCGGCCGTACCATGTGAAACTGATTGTGAGCAGCACGACTAGAGACAAGCCGAACCACCAGCGGCACTTGCGCTCCAGGCTCGTTTCGCCCAGCACACGTTTGAAGGTCCGGTAGGACATGCCCTTAATTGTAGGGTCTTTGGCGCGACGATACCAAGTGCAATGTAGCGGGGAGCGGGGAGCACGTAGCCAGGAGTGACGGAATTTCAACCGAAGGAGGATGACCCTTTATTCGCACTCCTTGCTCCATGCGCCAAGTTCCCCGCTACATCATGTCCTGCGGATCGACATCGACGATCCAACCGGCGCGGTCTGGCGCTTTCAGATCGGCAATTGCCGTGCGCACGCGCTGGCGAAGGAACTCGCCATCAGTCGACTGAAGTTGAATTTGGAAGCGATAGTTGCCCCGAAGCCGCGCGATCGGCGCCGGCGCCGGGCCGAGGATTCGTATCGCGGTCGCTCCCGATTCCGTGCCGGATTGCAGCCGCCGAGCAATCTCCTCGGCCAGGGCCTTCGCCGTGCGCTCTGTTTCGCCACGGACGACAATGCGCACCATCGAAGTGAACGGCGGATACCCGAGCGGCTGGCGATGCGCCAACTCTTGAGCCGCAAACGCCGGCAGGTCATGGCGCACGGCGGCCATGATTGCGGGCGCATCCGGACAAAGCGTTTGCACCAGCACGCGGCCTCCCTGCGGTCCGCGCCCCGTGCGGCCGGCCACCTGCGTCACGAGCTGAAACGTGCGCTCCGCGGCGCGAAAATCGGGCAAATGCAGCGCTGTGTCGGCATTCACGACGCCCACAAGCGTTACGTTGGGAAAGTCCAAACCTTTGGCAATCATCTGAGTGCCCAATAGGATCCGCACTTGGCCGTCGCGGAAGGCCGCAAGCGCCTGCTCATGGCTGCCGTGTTGGCGCATGCTGTCGGCGTCCATCCGCAAGCACGCATAATCAGGAAATCGCGCCCGCACTTCCGCTTCTAGCTTCTGAGTGCCGAGGCCGCTGAAGCGCAGCCCGGCAAAATTACAGGCCGGGCAGGCCGTGGGGGCGGCAGCCCGGTAATCGCAGTAATGGCAGACCGCGATGCTTTCCTGCCGATGAAACGTAAGGGCCAGATCGCATTGTGGACAGCGCGTTGCGTGACCACAGGCCGGGCACTGAATGTGCGTCGAGTGGCCGCGCCGGTTCAACAACAGAATCACCTGTCCGCCGTCGCGCAGTGCTTCGTCCATGGCCCGATGCAGCGGCCGGCTGATCGCGCCGCGCGAGAATTTGCTGTGCACTTCATCGCGCAGGTCGATTGTGCGCACTGCCGGCATGGGCAAGTTCAATACGCGCCGCGGCATTTCAACCAGCTGATATTCGCCGCGCTGCGCCCGGTGCCAACTTTCCAGCGATGGCGTTGCGCTGGCCAAAATCAGCGGAACATTTTGCTCTGCCGCACGCCGCAACGCCACGTCCCGCGCATGGTAGCGCGGCGCCGTTTCCTGTTTGAAGGTCGTTTCGTGCTCCTCATCAAGCACGATGAGCCCCAAATGAGGCGTCGGCGCGAAAATAGCGCTGCGAGCGCCCACGACCACTTCGATTTCACCCCGCGCGATCCGCCGCCAATGAGCGTGACGCTCCACGTCGCTCATGTGGCTATGCAGCACGGCCACGCGGTCGAACCGCGCGCGAAACCTGGCCACCGTTTGCGGCGTGAGGCTGATCTCCGGCACCAGCAATATCGCCTGCCGGCCAAAGCGAACGACTTCCTGAATCGCCTGGATATAGACTTCCGTCTTGCCGCTGCCAGTCACACCGTGAATCAGAATTGTGCGATGCGAAGCGGCATGCAGCGCCTCGCGAATTGCGCTGAGTGCTTTTTGCTGATCGTCGTTGAGATCGTGCGCCGGCTGGCGCGGATATTCCGTTTTCTCGTCGCGCTCAGTGCCCAACCGCTCGAGCGTTTCGATAACGAGCCCCTTCTTGCGCAGCTGGTTGATGGGCGCGTTCGTGCAACCGGCACGCACGACGAGTTGCTTCACGGATATTGGCCGGTCGCTGGCCGTGAGGATTCTCAACACGTCGGCTTGCTTCGCCGGCAGTTTCAGCTCGCCGATTCGTGCGGCTGCTTCGGGCGCGGCTTGCACAAGTCGCACCTCGCGCGTGCCGGCCTCGTAGCGCACGCCGGCCGGCACAA
>DATFGJ010000344.1:0-12173 GCA_035249585.1 Lacipirellulaceae bacterium | reverse complement strand
ATCAACTGGAAATTGAACGGCAAGTGCACGCCGGTGCCCTGAGCGCCGTAGTACTCGATCACCCGCTCCATCGGCAAATAAATCTCGCCGACCATCATTTTTTCTTCGTACTCGTCGAGTACGCCGCGCATGCGGGCGATGATGTCGTGTACTTCCGGGCGATCGGTGTTGTAAGTCGCCAGCAGCTGCCGATGGGGCGCGTGATGGGGCTTGTATTCGGGATCGGGCAGGTTATCGCGGAACTGATCATCCTTGACGATGTGCCAGATCACGTCCACGCGAAAACCGTCGACACCGCGATCCAGCCAGAAGCGCAGCACGTCGAGCATAGCGTCCTGCACCTCGGGATTGCGCCAGTTCAGGTCGGGCTGCTCGCGCAAAAAGGCGTGGTAATAGTATTGGCTTGTCCGCTCGTCGAATTCCCATGCGCTACCGCCGAAATTGCTGAGCCAGTTATTGGGCGGGCCGGGACCACGCTCGCCGTCGCCGATCGGCACCGGGTCGCGCCAGATGTACCAGTCTCGCTTAGGGTTATTGCGCGACGAGCGCGACTCGAGAAACCACGGATGCTCGCTCGAAGTGTGGTTGGGCACAAAGTCCAGCACGACTTTCATGTCGCGGCGATGGGCCTCGGCCATGAGCCGATCAAAGTCTGCCAGGGTGCCGAAAACGGGCTCGATATCCGTATAGTTTGAGATGTCATACCCAAAATCGGCCATGGGCGACGGGTAAATGGGCGACAGCCAGATCGCGTCGACGCCCAGCCACTCGAGGTAATCGAGCCGAGAGAGGACGCCCGGCAGGTCGCCGACACCGTCGCCGTCCGAGTCCTGAAACGATCGGGGATAGATTTGGTAAATCACCCCGCGCTGCCACCATTCATGCTGCCGGCTCATGCTTTAGGCCGCTATGCTCAACTCGTGCCAAGGAGACAATTTAAGGCGCACATTATGCCAAAAACTGGCACTAAGATTCCGCCGGCAAGTTGTGGAGCGCCATCATTCGGACACTAAGTTTCACCTTTATGGTGAGATTTTTCTTGCACGCCGTCATTTGGTCGTTAAACTGACAAACTGTCGTCACAATCGGCGAGGTTGGACTGCCTTTCCCTGTCCCAAGCATCCGGCGGGATTCGGGCGCAGGAGGAAGTCTAATGAGAGTTCGCCCTCTGGCCTCGCGCCAGAGCTCAACCGTCATTGTCGGCCGATCGCCGGTAACGGTGCGTCTGCGAGCCGAGATTGACCGGATCGCGCCGTTCACGTCGAGCGTTCTTATTACGGGCCCTAGCGGCACCGGCAAGGAACTGGTCGCCCGCCAGATTCATGCCCGCAGCTCCCGCGCCGAGCAGCCGTTCATTCCCGTGGACTGCGCGTCGATGTCGGGCGAGCTGATGAGCAGCCAGCTGTTCGGCCACGTTGCCGGAGCGTTTACGGGCGCCAATTGCGACGCGCTGGGATGCTTTCGCGCGGCCAATCACGGCACCATATTTTTGGATGAAATCGGGGAGCTGGAATACTCCCTGCAGGCGAAGCTGCTGCGCGTATTGCAGGAGCACGTGGTGACGCCCGTCGGCAGTCATCATGGCGAGCGCGTGGATGTGCGGGTCATTGCCGCGACCAACCGCAACCTGCGCTTGGACGTTCTTGAGGGCCGGTTCCGCGAGGACTTGTACTATCGCCTGGACGTGGTGCATTTGCGAACTATCGCCTTGCGCGAGCGGCCCGGCGATATTTGCGACCTGGCTAACGCCTTCTTAGACCAGCTGGCGGACGAAGGTCTCCCCGCGTGTTCGCTGTCGCCCGGGGCGAGTGCGGCGCTCGTGGAGTTTTCCTGGCCGGGCAATGTGCGGCAACTGCGAAATGTGCTGGAGCAGGCAGCGATCGACAGCGATTCGTCCGTGATCACGGCCGAACTGCTGAAGAGGATTATGTCGCTATCGTTGGGATCGCCGCGGGGCGACGTTCAACCCGCGATTGCCGCCGAAGGGACGCTTGGAGTGACGCATGTCCCGCTGGAAGTACATGCCGAGGCCGACTGTCGGCCGACTGACAAAGCGAGCCAGTGGCTTTCGCTCGACGAGATGGAGCGCGACCACATCACGCGAACGCTGGCACACACGTTCAACAACCGCTCCGCGGCGGCCCGCCTGCTCGGCATCACGCGGCAAGCACTTCTGCGCAAGTTGAAGCGTCACGGCATCACCAGCGATTAGTGGCTCGCTGGTTTTAAGCGCCAAACAGCATCAATTAAACCGCCAAGGCCCAAAGGGGGCCAAGAATTCGCCAATGGAATGTCTTTCTTGGCGTTCTTGGCGACTTGGCGGTTCAATATTGTAAGTTGTTCTTAATTCGCGCAGCCTGGAATTATCTTCATGGCTGTCCAAATCCGTACAGTTAGCTGCCTAACGCTTCCTAATTCACTGTCCGTATTCGGACAGCTTTCTATCGCAGGCGGACAGCGCGCCGTGCAGCGAAAATGAGTTGATCTCGCGCGCATAAAAATTTCTGCGCTGCATCTCTTTCAGCGACTTCAACTTGTCACGCCTCGCGCCTGCGCTTGCGCGCTCTTGGCCTCGCGATTGCTTTTAGCGACTCGCGAATTGATCGCCACGCGCTTTGTGGAAACACCATGGCAGCGAAACACAGCCAAGTCGATTACGTCGTCGTTGCAGACAAGAATCTCGATGACTATGGGCCACTGGTGGTCGAGCTGAGCGAGCGCGGCGTGCGCGTCGGTTTGTTTTCGACGGGCGAGGCAGCGCTGCGCGCGGCCAGCGGCAACGCCGCGACGCTATGGGTCGTGAACGTGAATTTGCCCGACATGACCGGCGTCTCGTTGCTGAAGCTCGTGCGGCGACGCTTGCCCCGCTCGACCGTGTTTCTCGTAGGCGACGAATATTCGGCGGATGACGAGCTGGCAGCGCGGGCGGGCGGCGCTAGTGCGTACGTGTGCAAGCCGCCCAGCGCTGCGTGGCTGGAAGTGTACTATCCACAGCTCTCGCCCGCAGTGCTTCGGCAACTGGACACGACGCGCGGCACGGCCGCGACGATGCATCCGCCGTAAGCGGGCCTGGGCGAGCTTTTTGGAATTGTTGGCGCACTCGCGCCACTTAGATTCGCAGCGGCCCGCCACGACGAATGAATCGTGGCCAACGCCGCTAAACCCAGACTTGAGTTCTGTTCACCAATTTTCCAATCAAGGAGCTAGTGATGATCGCCTCGACGAAAGCAATCGATCGCTATCAGGATCAGAACGACGACGGTGCAGAGTTCGAACGATTCGAGCGGTTCACGTATCAGCGCAGCGGCGAGTTTCCCGTTCGCTCGCATTCCGCGCAGACGCGCGGCAAGCTTCGCAGCCGGAGCACGGCCGCTGGGCGGCGCAAGGCGCGCACGTTCAACGGTGTGAACCGCCGCGGCACGGGCAAGCGGTACAGCCGATCTTCGACATTCATGTTTTAGGGCCACAAGGCAACGCCTGTAGCTGAACTCACAAGAGTTCAGCTCATAGGGGAGTTGATCTGAATTCTTGCGAATTCAGCTACGAATCATTTTCACACGTGTTTTTTTCACCAGGGAGAAGTCTCATGCATCGCAATCGACAATTTGAAATTTGGACAGCTTGCTTAGCACTTGCTGCGCTGTGCGCATTGTTTGCCGCGAGCGCCTCGGCCGATCCGATCGTTGGCCGCGATCTTTTGAAGTTCAGCCAGAAGCCGATGGACGGCACACAGATCACCAGTCCCAACGGCACAGTGCAGCGCTTCTGGGGGCACGACGAACTGAGTACGGCCTACAGTACGGTCGGCGCAACCGGCCCGACGCCTTACCGAGGCACATTCATGGCCGACGACTTCGCCGATAAATTCAATTCGCCCATCGTTCACGTGAAGTGGTGGGGATCGTATCTCAACAACTTTGTGTCGCCAGCCTTCCCGGTCGACAAATTTCTGATCTCGATTGAAAGCGACGTGCCAGCCGGGCCGAACAATCCGTTCAGCCACCCGGGGCAGCCGCTGCTCAACCAGATCGTGCGCCGCGGGCCAATTTCGGCCGGCTCCGGCACGTTTACCGAGAAGCCGATCAGCGGCGGCGGCCCGCCACTTGGCGAAACGCTGTACGAGTACAATGCCGAATTGCACTTGGGCAAAGAGTTTTTCCAGAAGCCCGATACGGTGTATTGGCTCAAGGTTGTCGCTCTCGTCGACCTTCCGCCAGGGATCATTATCGATCCGAACCAGCCGCCCACCTTCGTGCCGCGCTGGGGCTGGCACAACCGCGACTACACGATCATGGATCCGCAAGCCTCGACGGCACCAGCAGTCGTGCCCGGCGAGCATATCGACGGCTTTCTCGGCCCGGTGCCAGGCGGAACGCCAGTGTGGCATTTCCAGGATGACGCCGTTACGGGGCATGTCGTGGTCGACCATCTGTCGACTCCGATGGGCAGCATCATGCCGATCGTGGATCAGGCCGGTTTCCAGCCGACGCGCTATCTCGCGCTGGCCGACGGCCCGCCGGGAATCGGTGAGTTCTCCAAGGATCTGGCTTTCGAGCTGTACACGATCGTGCCCGAGCCGGCCACCTGCGCACTGATGGCCATCGGCCTGGCGGGCGTCGTGGCGCTGCGGCGACGAGCGCGCGGCTGACAGACGTAACTTCTCACGGCAATTAAGCCGCAGGCGGCGCGAGTGCCGCCTGCGGCAGTTCTACCGATTCCTCACTCACCATCGGGAAAGACAACGATGCGTAAATCTCGAATTCTGTGTGCGTTTGCGATTCTGTTTTCCATGTGCGCGATAACAGCCAATGCGAACTGGATGACGTTCACTGGGGGACCGGCAGTGGCACTCGGCACTTGGCCGGGAACTTCGAGCTTGTCCGGCTTTGCCACGGTAACGGCAACCAACTTCGTGAACGGCAATTTAGCGACGCCGGCGATCGGACTGACGCCCAACACGATCGGCCCGCCGCTCTCGACCGATTTTTTCGCCGCCGGCTTGCAGCCCAACCCGGGCAACACGGTGCCGGTGATCAGCACGCCATACAACGACGCCGGCGACAAGTATCACGTCGAGATTGATTTCTCGGGCACGGTCGGCAGCTCAACTGTGGGCGTGCTGCCAGCGGGAACTTTGTTTGCGCTCATCGACTTGGACATCCAGGAAGATTACCGCAAGATCACGGCGACCAATGCGGCCAACGTCCAAATCACGACGCCCTGGATCATGGGCCCGAATGGTTACTTCGATGCGACGCCGCCAATGATCCCGCAATCGTCGCTGATTCCGAACCCCACGCTCACGGGGCCAGTGGGCGGCGTCTATGAAATGTTCGGCGTCAGCTACAACTTCGACGTCGGCATGTGGCTCTTCAAGACGACGCAAGACGTGCGCACGATTTCCTTCGACATGCAGAAGAGCACCGGCGGCAACGCCATCGGCGGCGGTGGAGCCGGCTGGGCATTCTATGCGCCGGGCGTCATCCCGGAGCCGACTTCTGCGCTGCTGGTGGCTTGTGGCATCGCGCTGTTTGCTGCCGCGCCCCGTCGACGGTGAAACCGGAGGCGCAATTTACTTACTAGTTCTAATTCTTGGGGAGGGATTGATATGAAAAGCGAAATGGGTCAAGTCGTGCGATCGGCCCGAAATGGGCTGGTGTCGGCATTGCTGCTGACTGTCGCCCTCGGTTGCGCAGCGCGGCTCGACGCCGCGGTGATTTATTCAAACCTCGGGCCGAACGACAGTTTTTCTACGAGCCCGGGCACGTACCCGGTATGGAACCTCACATCCGGCGGATTCATTCATCGGGCCGCGGCGTTCACGGTCCCCGGGTCTCAGAACGTGCAATTCGGATCGGCCGACTTGGGTTTTCACCTACAGACAGGCAGCAATTCGGCGAATGTCACACTTGCCGCGGACGCTTCGGGCGTTCCCGGCTCGACCATTGAATCGATCAATATTTCGCTGCCGCCGCCGTCGGCCAATCCGACGATCGTCACTGCCGTTTCCAACACGAATCCGACGCTTATCGCAGGCTCAACGTATTGGATCGTCGCTTCGGTGAATTTCCCCGGGACGATGGCGACGTGGGGACCAAACACCACCAATACGGGCGGCGGCAACGCTACGCGAACCAACTTCCAGAACGGGCAGTGGTTCGCGCAACCGCCGTTTGGACAGGGGGCGATGCGAATCAATTCGTTTGAGATTCCGGAGCCTGCGGCCTGCGCTCTGGTGGCGTTTGGTTTGGTGGCAGTCGTGCCAATTCGCCGGCGTTCGCGTAGGGCATGAGTTTATGACAAGTTTCACTTTAGGCGTGAAGACTTCGCGTCTTAACGATGCCCGACGTTTTCGTGCGTGCCTGAGGCGCGGACATTTGGATGCAGCGAGGCGGCGGCCGCGCCGCTTGGCAGCGTCGGATGAACTGCCCCGCAGACGAGCGCAATCGAGTGTGCCGGCAAGCGCAGCGCAGTGCCCTGCAGCTGGACTCCGGATTTCGACGCGAGCAGCACTTCGGGGCAATCAAAGGGTTGCGTTTTAATCGTGCACGCGCGCATGCCCAGGTTGGCGGCCAGGATTGTGTTTTCACGCTCGACGGCCATCCACTTGGCGCGCTCGTCGTAACGCGTGCGGACGCGATCGAGCCGGCCGTCGACGAGTGCCGGAATTCTCCGGCGAACGCCGATCAGCCGCTTGTACCAATCGAGCATCTCGCGGTGCTGCGGCTCGAGCATTTCTTCCCAAACAAGCTTGGAGCGCAAAAAGGTTTCTTCGTCCTGTGGGTCGGGCACTTCGCCATTGCTGAGGAACTCGGCGAATTCTTTGCGGCGGCCTTCGGAAACCGCACGGGCCAGCTTGGGATCCTCCGAAAAGTCGACGAAGTACTGAAACGGGCTCGAGGCGGCCCACTCTTCGCCTTGAAAAAGCATGGGCACATAGGGCGACAGGATTGCAAGCGCTGCGGCGATCTTGGCGTCGTCCAGCGACAGCAGGTGATGTAGCCGCTCTCCGGTGGCGCGGTTGCCGACCTGATCGTGGTTCTGTGAATACGCCAGAAAGGATGAGGCCTCCAGATCATCGACAGGCCGGCCATGCGAACGCTGGCGGTGCGGCGAAAACCTGCGCGCGAACAGGTACGGTCGCCGGAACACGTGCGCCAGATCGGACAAGCCGCCGAAGTCGCGGTAATAGCCCTGCGACTCGTTCGTAAGCACCGTGTGCAGCGCGTGATGAAAGTCGTCGTTCCACTGCGCATGAAATCCGAAACCGTGGCGCCCGCGCGGTCGGATTACGCGCGGGTCGCTCAAATCGCTTTCGGCGATCAGCACCAGGTGCCGACCAAGTTGAGCCTCGAGCTGCTTCGCCTCCTCCGAGAGTTGCTCGAGGAACGGATAAGCGGACGTGTCGACGATCGCATGAATGGCATCGAGACGCAATCCATCGATGTGGTAGTCGCGGAGCCACATCTTTGCGTTGTCGATGAAGTATTGGCGGACTTCATCGCTGTTCGGACCGTCGAAATTGATGGCGCTGCCCCAGGGCGTTTTGTGCCGCTCGGTGAAATACGGGCCGAAGCAGGATAAACAGTTGCCAGATGGGCCCAGGTGGTTGTAGACGACGTCGAGAATGACAGCCAAGCCTTCAGCATGGCAGGCGTTGACCAGGCGATACAGGCCAGGCGGCCCGCCGTAGGAGTGATGTGGCGCGTACGGAAACACGCCATCGTAGCCCCAGCCGCGCTCGCCGGCAAATTCGGCCACCGGCATCAGCTCGACGTGCGTCACGCCGAGCGCAACAAGATGCGTTAGCTTTTCAATTGCGGCCTCAAAGGTGCCGCGCGGCGTGAAGGTGCCGACGTGAAGCTCGTACAACAGCGCCGAGGAAAGCGGCGGCGCCTGAAATCGGGCATCCGTCCAGGTGAAATCGGAAGTGTCGACAACCTGTGACGGACCGCGCACCCCTTCCGGCTGATAGCGCGAGCGCGGATCGGGAAGCACCTCATCGCCATCGAGCCGAAACAGGTAATCGCTGCCCGGCGTGGCGTCGGCAACGTCGGCGATCCACCACCCGCGGTCGATAAACTCCATCGGGTGAGGTTCGTCGTTGACGATGACTTCGAGTTGTGAGCGGGTCGGCGCCCAAACTGTGAATTCCGCCATGTTCAACTGTTCAAGCTGAAGAAGCGAGTTCTATTGACAGGCTTTCATCGGGAAAGGACCTGCAGCTTGCGCCGGACCAATTGACCTTTGCACGGCGAAGTCTGCCTTGTAACCTTCACCGTCCTTGAAAGGCGTGCGCGGATTGGGCAAACTTTGTGCCACCGCGCGAGCAAGCCCAAAGCGGGACGGCGTAAATGAAGACAGTGCTTTTTCTGTGCAGCGGCAACTACTACCGCAGCCGTTTTGCGGAGATCTTTTTTAACTGGCACGCTGCTCAGCGCGCGCTTGGGTGGCGCGCGGGCTCACGCGGGCTGGCGCTCCATGCGGCGAACGTCGGCCCGATCTCGCGGCACGCGCTGGAGCATCTCAAGGCTAGCGGCATTTTGTCGGATGCATACAACCGATTCCCGCTCGCGGTTTTGGACGCCGACTTCGCGGCAGCTCACCGTATTATTGCCGTCAAGGAAGCGGAACACCGGCTGCTGGTCGAGATGCATTTCGCGAAGTGGCGCGATCGCGTCGAGTACTGGCACATCCATGATGTAGATTGCGCTCTTCCGGCCGATACGATAGCTCACCTGCAGCAGCACGTCTTCAGGCTGCTGGAGCAATTGGCAAAGCAGGCAGCTTGATCGAGCCGCCAGCATCTTGGTCGGTTCTGGGCCAGCATTCGATAGGGATGACTGGGTGCCACTGCTAACTTGTTAGCAGTGCTCCGGTTGCGAGTCCCTTGCGTCTTCAGCCTGATACGCCTGGCCAGCTTGATGTCGATTGCATTCGAGAACCCCAAAGCCCTTGATAATCGGCACTGCCGGGCAAGCCAGCAGTGGCACCCAAGCCGAGTCGGCATAATGCGCCCCGGCGGCTGGGCGGGGCACGCGGTTTGCCTCATTTTGTCGCGATGGCGACTTCTCATGCAAAACGTCCCCAAACGCGAACTGCCGAGCTGCCCGCCGGGCCGATTCAGGATGGGACTGCGCGCGTCGTCATCGAGAAGGTAGCGCCGCAGGTTGATGGCGGCCGGTTCCCGATCAAACGCATCACCGGCGACACGGTGCAAGTAGAAGCCGACGTGTTTGCCGACGGACACGATGCGGTTGCCGCAATGCTGCTGCATCGGCCTGAAGGCGAATCGGAATGGACGAAGCTGCCGATGCGACCGCTGGCCAGCGACCGCTGGACCGCCGAATTCAAAGTCGATCAGGTGGGCGAGCATCGCTATCAGGTTGCCGGCTGGGTGGACCACTTCGCCACCTGGAAACGCAACCTGCAGAAACGGATCGAAGCCGGCCAGGATTTCGCGACGGACTTATTGATCGGCGCGGATCTGATTCGGGACATCGCGAGCAGCGCGGCCGGGCCGGACTTAGAGCGGCTCGAACAACTCGAAGATCGTCTCCGGAATGGTGCCGACGACCGGCTCGTGTCTTCGATTTTCGAGAACGAGGAACTTGACCGTATGATGCTTCGCTGGTCGGCGGTAGTCGCGGCGGTGACCTATTCGCAAGAGTTTCCTGTGACGGTCGACCGGCCGCGGGCCGCATTCAGCGCATGGTATGAGATGTTTCCGCGCTCAGCGGCGACAAGCGGCCGGCACGGTACGTTGAAGGATGTTGAAGCCCGTTTGCCCTATGTGGCGTCAATGGGCTTCGACGTGTTGTATCTCCCGCCGATTCATCCGATTGGCAGCGCGTTTCGCAAGGGTAGCAACAACGCTGAGGTCGCGCACTCGGATGACGTGGGTAGCCCGTGGGGGATCGGCTCCGAGGAAGGTGGGCACAAATCGATCCATTCGCAATTGGGCACGATGGCAGATTTTCGCCGGCTGATGGCTGAGGCCGAGAAGCACGGCATTGAATTAGCCCTCGACGTTGCGTTCCAAACGTCGCCCGACCACCCCTATGTGCGCGAGCATCCGGAGTGGTTCCGCAAGCGGCCCGACGGCACGATTCAATACGCGGAGAATCCGCCAAAGAAGTACCAGGACATTTATCCATTCGACTTCGAGACGGAAGCCTGGCAATCGCTTTGGCAAGAGCTTAAAAGCATCTTTGATTTTTGGATTGACGAGGGTGTGCGAATCTTTCGCGTCGACAATCCGCACACGAAGCCGTTTGCGTTCTGGGAATGGGTCATTCGCGAGATCCGCAGCGATCACCGGGACGTTTTGTTTCTAGCCGAAGCGTTTACGCGGCCCAAGGTGATGTATCGTCTGGCAAAGCTGGGTTTCAGCCAGTCGTATACGTATTTCGCATGGCGTGATACGAAGTGGGAGCTGACGCAGTATTTCACCGAGATCACGCGCAGCGAAGTGCGGGAGTTTTTCCGGCCGAACCTGTGGCCCAACACGCCCGACATCCTGCCCGAATCGCTGCAAGTGGGCGGCCGGGCGGCGTTCATGTCGCGGTTGGTGCTCGCGGCAACGCTGGCGGGAAATTACGGGATTTACGGCCCGCCGTTCGAGCACGGCTGGTCGGCCCCACGCGAGCCGGGGAGCGAAGAATATCTCGATTCCGAAAAATACCAGATTCACCATCACGATCTGGATCGACCGGACAGCCTGCGTCATTTCATTTCGCGCGTGAACACGATCCGCCGCAGCAGCCCGGCCATCGCGCACGGCGGCACCCTCGACTTTCACGACGCGTCGAACGACCAGGTCATTTGCTACAGCCGCACGTCGGCCGACCGCTCGGATGTCGTGCTGGTCATCGTGAGCTTGGATTCAAATTATCGGCAGAGTGCGTGGATTACGTTACCGTTGGAAGAACTAGGGCTGCCCGCGAGCCGGCCTTATCAGATGCACGATTTGTTGACCGACGCCCGATATCTGTGGCACGCAAATCGCAATTATGTGGAGCTTGATCCTGGCACGTGCCCAGCGCACATATTTCGTGTGCGCCGGCGCACGCGCACGGAGCGGGATTTTGAGTATTACCTGTAGCCGGCCTCTGCGAGGCCGGCGTGAGAAGGCCGGTGTCTCACCATTGGAAACCATTATGGCCACGGTCGAAGCAACACCGCGAAAGGTGATTGCGCCAAAGGCTGAAACCAGCCTTTGGTACAAGGACGCCATCGTCTACCAGCTCCACGTGCGCGCGTTTCGCGACAGCAATGGCGACGGCATCGGTGACTTCCGCGGCCTCACCGAGCGGCTCGATTACATTCAGGATCTGGGCGTGACGGCCATCTGGCTGCAGCCGTTCTTCCCCTCGCCGCTCAAGGATGACGGCTACGACATCGCTGACTACACGAACATCAATCCGCAGTACGGCACGCTGGAGGATTTTCAATCGTTTCTAGATGAAGCTCATCGCCGCGAGCTGCGCGTGATTACTGAATTGGTGATGAACCACACGTCGGATCAGCACGAGTGGTTCCAGCGCTCGCGCCGGGCGGCGCCGGGCTCGCGCTGGCGCAACTGGTACGTGTGGAGCGATACGCCGGAAAAGTACCAGGAGGCGCGGATCATCTTCCAGGACTTCGAATCGTCGAACTGGAGCTGGGACCCAGTGGCGGGCGCGTACTTCTGGCACCGATTTTACAGCCATCAGCCGGACCTCAACTTCGAAAACCCAGAAGTCTGCGAGGCGATGTTTGCCGCGCTCGATTTCTGGCTGTCGATGGGCGTCGACGGGCTGCGGCTCGACGCCGTGCCCTACCTGTTTGAACGCGAAGGCACCAACTGCGAGAACTTGCCGGAGACGCACGCGTTCCTGCGCGAGCTGCGCGCTCACATCGACGAGAAATTCGGCGACCGGATGCTGCTGGCCGAGGCGAATCAATGGCCGGAGGACGCGGCGGCTTATTTCGGCGACGGCGATGAATGCCACATGAACTTCCACTTCCCACTTATGCCGCGGTTGTTCATGGCGGTGGAGCGCGAGGACCGCTTTCCGATCATCGACATCCTCGATCAGACGCCGGCGATCCCGGACAACTGCCAGTGGGCGATGTTCCTCCGTAACCACGATGAGTTGACGCTGGAGATGGTGACGGACGAGGACCGCGAC
>DATFGJ010000343.1:0-3721 GCA_035249585.1 Lacipirellulaceae bacterium | reverse complement strand
TCAGCCGGGCATCGAAGCCGAGATGGATCCGCTTCCCGAGTTCGAGGGATCGGAATACCGGGCGGCCGGCAAGCTGCGCGATTTAACCGCGTTAATCACGGGTGGTGATAGCGGCATTGGACGCGCCGTGGCGATCGCCTTCGCCAAGGAGGGGGCCAACGTGGCGATCGTCTATTTGAACGAGCATGAGGATGCCAAAGCCACTAAGCTGAAAGTCGAAGAGCTAGGCCGCCGCTGCCTGTTATTAGCAGGCGACGTCGGCGACACGGAGTTTTGCGCGGATGCAGTTTCGCTAACCGTCGAGGAGTTCGGCAAGCTCGACATCCTGGTGAATAACGCCGCCGAGCAGCATCCGCAGGAGAGTCTGCTTGACATCACCCCCGAGCAGTTGGAGCGCACGTTCCGCACGAACATCTTCGCATACTTTTACATGGCGCGCGAGGCGCTCAAACATATGGGGCCTGGCGGAGTCATCATCAATACGAGTTCCGTAACGGCCTATCGTGGCAGCTCGCACCTGGTCGACTACGCGGCCACGAAAGCGGCAATCGTCGGCTTCACGCGCTCGCTTGCTTTGGCGCTGGCCGACAAGGGAATTCGAGTCAACGGCGTGGCGCCGGGGCCCATTTGGACGCCGCTCATCCCGGCAACCTTTGAAGCCGACGAAGTCGCCACGTTCGGCTCGGATGTGCCTATGGGCCGCGCCGGTCAACCTGAAGAAGTGGCGCCGTCGTACGTGTTCCTCGCTTCCTCAGATGCTTCGTACATGACGGGCCAGATGCTGCATCCCAATGGCGGCGAAGTCATCAACGCATAATCGTACGGAGATCGGTTGGAGTTGGGGTAGGATCGTGTTTCCCAAATGGAGGATTCTGTCATGTCACGAAGGATTGGATTGACGCTCGTTGCGATCGGGGCGTTTACAGCCGCGTTTGCAACCGCTGACGACGCAGAAGCGCGGCATCGCCGCCGCGGCGGCAGTTGCGGAAGCTGGGGCGGAAACGGCAGCTGGGGCTCGAATGGCTCGCACGGCGGGTTCTTCTCCCGCCGACACAACGGGTCGAACGGGGGCTGGGGCTCAAACGGCTCGCACGGCGGCCGCTATTACTCCAACAGCTGCGGCAGCCACGGCGGCTCGTACCAGGGCGGCTCCTACGAGGTGGTCGAGGAAAGCGCGCCGCAGGCGGCGTCCGTGGAAGGCGGGCGCGGCGAAGTGCGCTATTATGGCGAACGGGGCGAGACGTTCCGGGGCGGGCGGCGCGACTCGCGCTCGACATTCGATGATCGCTCAATGCGCAGTGAAGGACGCACCGAAGTAGATCTCGAGAGTCGCGGCGCAGGGGAACGGCGCGAATTTGATTCCAGCCGTCAGCGCCAAGACGGGCAGCTCGAAAACCAAGGCCAGTCGCAAGACGCTCGCGACACGGGCCAGGATTCGAATCAAATCCAAAACCAGAATCGTAACGCTAACCAAAACGAGAGCCGTACTCAGAACGATAATCAGCAGTCCCCGCCGCCACCCAGCCCACCGAGCGGCACGTAGCGGCGAGCAACTCGTGTTTTGGCGCCGAGCTCAATGCCGGCGCCTCGTGAATCGCCGGCCGGGTGTTCCCCCCACAACCTGGCCGGCGATTTTTTTGCGCTCGCGAAACGCGATCTATACGCAATAAGAAAGTCGGCTTCCGGTTTCGCTCAGAAGTGAGGTACACCGAAAGCCGACTTTGGTATCATTTACTAATTGTCGGCAACGCGCTTAGGCCGCGGCCGGGTTCACCGATCCTTCCGCGATCTGGGTCAGCAGCTGGTCGGTGTCCTTTTCCTCATCGAGCGTTTGCTCGCACAGCTCGGCCACATACTGGTTGTTCAACCGCCGCGCAAAGCTGCGCACCGTGCCGTATCCGGCGATCTCGTAGTGCTCCGCCTTCTGAGCGGCTGAGATCAGGCCCGCGTCGATGGCGTCCGGATCGCCGTCGGCATCGAGGACCGCGCTGCCTTCCTTGACCAATCCGACCATCGCGTCGCACTTGACGCGTTCTGGATCGATCCCCAAGTGCTCAAACATCGCTTCAAGCCTCTCGACATGCTTCTCCGTTTGCCGCAAGTGGTCCTCGAAGGCCTGCTTGAGGCTGGAGTTCGAGGCCTTCTCCGCCATTTTCGGCAGTGCTTCGAGCATCCGGTGCTCCGCATCGTACAGATCCTTCAGCTCATGTCGAAATAAATCTTCCAGGGAGTTGAATTCCTCGCTGAAAATGCCCATGACGTCCTCCTATGCATAAATCTGAACTCTGAGTTTTTCGTGGGTAACCTCTACCCGTCGTTCCGTAACAAATCAAAGCACACATCATGCCAAAGTGCTGGACAGATTGTCGCAAAAACGCCTTCCCAAACTGCGAGGCGCGCACCGACGCTACGCGGATCGCACAGCCTTTGTCGGATTCACTCTGGCCAGAGTGTGAGCAGCCCGTTATGCTCAGAAAAAAGAGATACACGGGGCGGCGGCATCGGCTGCAGAGGGTTTCGATTTTTGCCGAAACCTCTATTGCCTCAGTGCTAATCTTGGCGGGAACACCGCCCCGTGTATTGGGCCTTCTGCCTACAGATGGTTAACGCCGCCCAACTTTGTGTGGCGGCAATTTCTTCTGTGCCAATTAACTTACACCTGAACCAGGAACCAGCCGCATCCGCTCTCCGAACAGGCGGCCAGCGATGTCATCGTCGCAATTCGCTCATCTGAAATGAGTTACCCGCCGATGCGCGTTCCCTGTCACGGCCCAAGTGTTTGAGCAGATGAGCGGTGCAAAACCCATGCCGAGTCCCTATCGAATGAGAATGCCACAGAAGTACTAATACGGCTGACCTCGGATTGTACGATTACGTCAAACGGTAGAGCCCGCTCCCGACGCGGCCAGCGATCGCAACTGGCTGAATTTGCTGTGTTTCTGCGGTAAAACCAATTCCCTGCGAGGTCCGTTATTTGCCTAACCTGTTGAGGCCCCCGAATGCGGCCTCGAATTGCACGCGACATAGTGTGCCAGGCGGCTTGGTAGGGAGTGGTGCCGTCCATCAAGCGAATGCACGTGCTTGCGTCATTATGGTCGAGTGGGAACCAACAGGGCAAAGCTCCTAGGGCCGCTGAAAGCGAAGTCACCTGAGCGCCGCGTCCTGAGACGGTCTGCTAACCCGGGGGGACAGCGACAATTTGTCGCCTGCCATAGCCAAATCCTTCTTGAACGTATGACGGATGACTAGGCTTGCTCGCACGCTGCTCCCGGGGATGGCCGGCATTGCGTTTGGTTCACGGCCGCTAAGTAACCCGGCCGGAGATTGAGTTTTCCGTTCGATGCGTTTCTTGGATATACTGCTACATTGCAAGTCGCCCACTATGGATAAGCACGATACGCAGCTGGCAGGCGAATGAGCCGGCCTCTTCTCTCCCTTTCGTGCAAGTACCCGGCGGGAAATCGATTTGAAAACCGCTTCCAGCAGTTTTACGGCTTCTCGCGAATCGAAATTGGCGTCGAGCCGGGATGGCCTGTCGCTCCAGGTCAAGGCGCTTTCCAGGCTGCATGAACTTGCAATGCGCTTGGCCGGCACCACCGAGCCACAGCCTGCGCTCGAGGCCGTGTTGGAAACGATTGTCGAAGCGCACACGGCGGACTTCGGGCTGTTGTCCTTGTACGATCCTTCTTTGAAATGCCTCACGACAGCCGCCAGCATTGGC
>DATFGJ010000342.1:0-6311 GCA_035249585.1 Lacipirellulaceae bacterium | reverse complement strand
TTGGGCGGCTACCAGGCCGACGGCGGATACATGGCGCTCCGCAAGGCACTGGCGATGCCGCCCGACGAGGTGACGAAGGTGGTCAAGGATTCTGGCCTTCGCGGCCGCGGCGGCGCCGGTTTCTCGGCCGGCACGAAGTGGACTTTTTTGCCGAAGAGCCATCCCGGGCCGATTTACCTCTGCGTTAATGCCGACGAGAGCGAGCCGGGAACCTTCAACAATCGGATCCTCATGGAAGAGGACCCGCACCAGCTCCTCGAAGGCATCGCGATCACCTGCCACGCGATTCGCTCACGCACAGCGTACATTTATTTGCGTTATGAGTATGGCCGCAGCTACCGCGCGCTCGACACCGCGATTCGTGAATGTTACGCGGCAGGCCTCTTGGGAAAAAATATTCTAGGAACTGGCTTCAATCTGGATGTGCATCTGCACCGCGGCGCCGGCGCCTACATTTGCGGCGAAGAAACCGGCCTCATCGAAAGCCTCGAGGGCAAGCGGGCCTGGCCGCGGATCAAGCCGCCCTACCCGGCCGTTGAAGGCGTGTTCCGCAAGCCCACGATCGTCAACAACGTCGAGACGCTGTGCTGCGTCACTCATGTAATTCATCGCGGCGTCGAGTGGTTCAAATCGATCGGCGTGCCGCCCGACCCGAACAACCGCCGCGATCAGGGCAGCTACGGCCCGAAGCTGTACTGCATCAGCGGGCACGTGAATAAACCGTGCTGCGTCGAGCTGCCGCTGGGAGTGACGGCGCGGCAACTCGTCGACGAGCATGGCGGCGGCGTGTGGAAGGGCCGCAAGGCGAAGGCGGTGGTGCCGGGCGGCATCAGCATGGGCTTTTTGTCGGCAGCCGAACTGGATACACGGCTTGATTTCGAAGGCCCGCTCAAAGTGGGCTGCCTCGGCCTGGGGACGGCGGCCGTGATTGTCATCGACGACCACACGAGCATGGTCGATGTGCTCTACAATTGCTGCCGGTTCATGGCCCATGAATCGTGCGGCCAATGCACACCGTGCCGCGAGGGCACGTCCTGGTCCACGAAGATTCTGGAGCGCATGCGCAGCGGACGCGGAAAAATGGAAGACATCGATTTGCTCCTGGAAATCGGCAATTCGATGGGCATCATCCCCGGTACGACGATATGCGGCCTGGCGGACGGCGCCGCGTGGCCGATAAAAAACGCGGTAACGAAGTTCCGCGGCGAGTTCGAAGAATACATCCGCAGCGGCCGGCGAAGCATCTCCCCTGCCGATGAATTAATGGCCGCACACTAATTCCAAAAGTCTCACGCAGAGGCGCAGAGGCCGCAGTGAGGAATCAATGCAAATTAATGACATCACCGGAGCAGTCATTCAGCTGGAAATCGGTTTCCGAGTCGATCTTATGGTAAACAGGGCCGTGCTTGTCGAATTGAAGTCAACAGAAGTAGTGGCGCCGGCGCATAAGAAAACTCTTTTGACATACCTTCGAATTGCAGACAGGCGTATTGGTTTGTTGATCAATTTTGGAGTAGAAGTGTTGAAAAAGGGCATTCACCGCATCGCAAACAATTATGCCGATCAAAACGTCTTGGCGGATGCCGGACGGAAGCTACCGAGATAACTGTAGCTCTGCGCACTCAGCGCCTCTGTGTGAGACATTTATTGACACCGAAGACTTCAAGCACATGCCAACGGTTTACGTTAACAATTACACGATCAATGTCGGGGCCGACGAGAAGATCAACTGCGTGCAGGCGGCGCAGCGCGTTGGCGTCGAGATTCCGCATTATTGCTGGCACCCGGCGCTTTCGGTCGTCGCCAGCTGCCGCATGTGCCTGGTGGAGATCGGTCAGAAGAAGCCGGATGGAAGCGTCGCGATTCAGCCCAAGCTGATTCCCGGCTGCCAGACGCCGGTGACCGACGGCATGGTGATTGTCACCGATAGCGACAAGGTGAAAACGGCCCAAAAGGCAACGCTCGAGTACCTGCTGCTCAACCATCCGCTCGATTGCCCAACGTGCGATCAGGCCGGCGAGTGCTTGCTGCAGGACTACAGCTTTCGCTACGGCCGCGGATACAGCCGGCTGCAAGAGCCGAAAAAGCTGCGGCCGGACAAAGATTACATCGGCGACCAGATCACGCTGTTTACCGACCGCTGCATCATGTGCAGCCGCTGTGTGCGTTTCACGCGCGAGATCAGCGGCACCGCGGAGCTGCAGGTCATCAACCGTGGTGCGAGCTCGGAGATCGACATTTTCCCCGGCCAGCCGTGCAACAACAAGCTCGCGGGCAACGTTGTTGACATTTGCCCGGTTGGCGCGCTTTGCAGCAAAGATTTTCTCTATAAGCAGCGCGTGTGGTGGTTGCAGTCGGCAAATAGCGTATGCCCTAATTGCAGCACGGGCTGCAGCATCGCCGTGGATCAAAGCGACGACCGCGTGTACCGCCTCCGGCCGCGGCCCAATCCGCAGGCCCAAGGGCACTTCATGTGCGACGAGGGGCGCTTCGGCTGGAGTTATGTGCATCGTGACGAGCGGCTACGCTTGCCGGAACAGCGGCGGCGCGACGGCACTGTCGTTTCACGCGACTGGGATGTTATCTTGCCTGCCGTGCAAGCGGCGGTAATGGCTGCAGGCCGGCAAGCTGGCAAGGGAATTGCCGCTGTGCTCTCGCCGTGGATGACGCTTGAGGAAGCGTATTTGTTGGCGAGCTGGTTGAAATCGCTGACCGGGAAGCTCTCGCTCGCCATGGCGCCAGCGCGCGTTGTAGGCGAGGACGACAAATATCCCAAGGATGTTCACGGCCGGCCAATGGAGCCGGTGAGATTCACGATTCGCGCGGAGAAGTGTCCGAACAGGCGGGGCGTGGAGGCGATTCTGCGCCATTTCGCCGGCGACATCCTGCCGATGGGCGATGTGCTGGGCCGGGCGGCGGCGGGAGATTTTTCGGCGATGTATCTGGTCGGCGGCGATCCGTTGGGGTGGATTACCGATCAGCAAGCGGCAGCGACGGAGTATCTCGAAACGCTCGTCGTGCAAGACATCTTGCCGTCGCCGGCGTCCCGACGTGCCACGTTCGTACTCCCCGGCGGGTCGTTCGCCGAGCGCGACGGCACGTTTGTCAACCACGCCGGCCTGGCCCAGGAAATCCGCCGCTCGATACGCGGCCCGGGCGAAGCCCGGCCGGACGGCCGCATCCTGTGGGAGCTGGCTGGTCGTCGCGGATTGTTCAACGCTGCGCTGCTGCGGCGCGAAATGGGCGAGGCGATTGAAAGCTTGCGCCCGCTGGCAAATGGGCAGCTCGGCGAACACGGAGTACGATTGTCGTTATAAGAGGTCCCAAGCCGCCGATGTGTCGGCGGCCGTCCGATGGCAGAGCCCTCGGTTTGGCTAAATAGATGAATGAATGACTTCACGGTCACATTGATAACGATTGGCGTCGCAATGGGCGCCATTCTCACGGCGTGCATGTACCTCGTGCTGGCCGAGCGCAAGGTATCGGCCTGGATGCAAGACCGCATCGGGCCGAACCGCGTCGGCCCCTACGGCTTGCTGCAGCCGCTGGCCGATGCGATCAAGATTCTCCTCAAGGAGGGCGTTGTCCCGTCGCACGTCGACCGCGGCCTGTTCGTACTTGCGCCGACCATATCGTTGTTCACGACAATGCTGGCCTTCGCCGTCGTGCCGTTCGGCCCGGTGGACGAGAGCGCGCCGCGCTGGATCCGATTCATCATCGCGCCGGGCGTCGACATCGGCATCGTGTTTATTCTGGCGATTACGAGCCTGGCGGTTTACGGCGTGATCCTCGGCGGCTGGGCCTCGAACAACAAATACAGCGCCTTGGGCTCGCTGCGCGCTAGCGCTCAAGTGGTGAGCTACGAGATTCCGCTGGGAATGTCGCTGCTGGGCGTTGCGCTGCTCTCCGGCACGCTGAATCTCGAGCAAATCCTCGCACGGCAGGCCGACGCGGGACTTCGCGGCTGGAACGTGTGGTATCAGCCCCTGGCGTGCCTCATCTTCTATGTCAGCTCGCTGGCCGAATCAAACCGATTGCCCTTCGACCTCTCGGAGTGCGAGCAGGAGCTTGTAGGAGGCTACCACACGGAGTACGGCGGCCTGCGGCTGGTGCTGTTCTTCGTCGGCGAATACACGCACATCATCACGATCAGTTTCCTGACCGCGATTCTGTTCTTCGGCGGCTGGCATTTTCCGCTGATTGCCACGCCGGAGAGCACGTACGCGGCGGCGTGGCTGGTGAAGTTCCTGGTGCTGCTCGCGAAAGTTGTGGCCAGTATTTTTCTGATCATGCTCATTCGCTGGACGCTGCCGCGATTTCGCTTCGACCAGCTGATGGAGCTTACCTGGAAAGTGTTCATTCCGTTGTCGCTGGTCAACGTGGTGATTGTGATGACGGTGCTGCAATTCCATTGGAACCATTGGACGCTGCCCGTTTTGTCGCTGGGCTCATTCCTCGTTGCGGGGATAATTGCAGCAGGGGCCAAGCGCTACGATATCCGGCACCGGCGGCGCGCCTCGCTGGCGATGTCGTAGACAGTTCTGACTTCATTAGCACCCATGGATACAAAACAATTCATCTCACGCAGAGGCGCAGGGAACGCAGAGGCGATTGACAAGATTCAGATTTGATTTTGACGCGTGGAGCACAACGCGGGAACGATCGTTTGACAAAACGCACGCTTTCTTGTTCGAAGCCGGATTGATGATGCGTGGTTTCCTCTGCGATCTCAGCGCATCTGCGTGAGACCTTTATTTTGAAACTACAATGCCAATTCCATCCAAAGACGTAACCTGGGTCGAAGAGCCGGAGATCGGTTTCTGGGAGTCGACGTTTCTCCCGGCCATTGCCAAGGGCCTCAAAACGACGCTCGGACACATCACACAGTACAAGCCGGTAACTCAGCAGTATCCGGAGCAGCGGCCCGAGTTGCCGCAGCACTATCGCGGCGTGCACCGCTTGAATCGCGACGAGAAAGGCCGCGTCAAGTGCGTGGCCTGCATGCTCTGTGCAACGGCCTGCCCGGCCAACTGCATCGCTATCGAAGCCGCCCCGGCGCCGCCCGACTGGCCTGACCGCGACAAGTTCCCGGCCGAGTTCGTGCTCGACGAGCTGCGTTGCATCTATTGCGGGATGTGCGAGGAGGCCTGCCCGGTCGACGCGATCGAGCTGACGCACATCTATGATCTCACGGGCGACTCGCGGGCCGACCTGGTATTCAACCGCGACAAGCTCCTCGAGATCTACGACCAGACGAAGGACAATCCGAAGGACCCGGTGCGGACCGGCCGCGGGCGGCTCGGCCCGGCATCGGAGTTTGCTCAGCTGCCTACCGTCGGCCCGGCGACGCCGGTCGTGCGCGACGATCGCGCAGCGGCTGCTTCGACGCCCGGCGTCATTGGCCCGCCGCCGCCGGCTCCCAAGAATATGTGACTTCGCGCAGAATCCGCTCAGCGCGCCCCTTGATGCCGGCTGCCAGATGCTCGATGCTTGATAGCCAATATTTGGCTTCAGGAATTCAGCATCGGCAATCAGCCCATGGATTGGATCGAGCAGTACGGATTGGACATTCTCGCGCTGGTGCTTATCGCCAAAGGCGTATGGTGGCTGATGCCGCGAAGCGAGCGGCGCCCCAAGATAGTCGGAATTGGCCTGGCGCTTGTGGGCATCGTGTTGGGCGCCTTTCGCCTCGAAGTTGCCCAGGGCCCGACGATCGAGGCCGTGCTCTTTTCGCTGTGTGCGCTCGTGGCGGTGCTCGGCGCCATTCTCATGATCACCAACCGCAACCCGGTGTATTCGGCATTGTGGTTTGCGCTTGTGACCTTGAGCGTTTGCGGACTGTTCCTGTTGCAATCGGCCCCGTTTCTGGCGGCTGCCACCGTGATTGTCTATGCTGGCGCGATTGTCGTGACGTTCGTGTTCGTGATCATGCTGGCCCAGCAGAGCGGGGCGACAATTTATGATCAGCGCGCCCGGCAGCCGTTCGTGGCGACATTGGCCACCTTTTTCTTCCTCGCAATCCTGCTGGGCACACTGGCAGAGGCCATCCCGGACAACACCGATGCTGCCGGCGACCGCATCGTGGCCGCATCAGCCTCCGTCGCCAATCCGTTCAGCCGTGCCGAAGAAGGGACCTCGATCAACACGCTGCGCAGCCTCGGAAGATCGCTGTTCGGCGATTACTTGTTCGCGGTCGAACTGGCCGGCACGCTATTGCTTGTGGCCACAATCGGGGCGATCGCGATCGCGCCACGGCGCCGACGGGGGACGCTATGACTGAGGACGCTGAACGATATCTGGCCGTTGGCGCG
>DATFGJ010000341.1:0-9797 GCA_035249585.1 Lacipirellulaceae bacterium | reverse complement strand
TATCCGCCCGTCTGGGCCGAAACCATCCCTTATCCGTATCGGCCAAATAAGGCGGGACTCTACTGGAATAATGCGGCCCTGGCCAGACGGGTTGAACGGCGGCAAACACTGTAAATGCCGCGGGCTCGATGCTCCATGCTTCACACTCCATGCTCCCCGCTACATGCTCCCCGCTCCACGCTCCATGCTCCCCGCTCGCCGGTCCGCCTCGGCTCGGCGGACCTACTTTCGGGCACGCGCTTTGCACCTTTTTGTCGGGCATGACGACGCCCACTGGAATCAAGCGACGACAACGTGCCGACGGCATGTTCACGCGCTCGCGCGGCAAGCTGGTTGTCGTTTCGGCCGCGACGATTGCTTGTTTGTATCTTTGCTATCGCCTGGCGCAGCCTTTCATGCCGGCGCTCGTGTGGGCCGTGACCGGGGCGGTGATCACGCACCCGTTGGTCGGCTGGATCGGCCGCTGGATCGAGTCGCCCCGCTGGCGGGCCGCGGCCGCGGTGGCGATCGTCATCGTCGTGCTCTTCACGCCGGCCATTGGCCTGGTTTACTTCGCCGCCATCCAAGTCGGGCAGTCGCTCGAGAACGTAGATCCGAACCAGGTCTTGGCCCAATGGCAGGAGGCCATTGACGACAGTCCGCGCCTGTCCACGGCATGGCAACGCATCTCACAACATTTCAATGTGGCCACGACGGCCGAACAGCTGACGGAGCGGGCGCGCGAGTTCGTCACCACTTTCGTGGCGGGTTCCATGTATTCGCTGCTGCAAGCCCTTGTGGCCGTTTTCGTGCTCTACTTTTTGTATCGCGATGAAGGCTACATTCTGGCCAATGTGAAACGCCTCTCGCCGCTCACCGAGAACGAAACAAATCGATTGCTCAAGCGCCTCGCCGACACGGTCCACGCTACGATTTTTGGCACGGTCGTTGTCGCCATCGTCCAGGGGACGCTGGGCGGCCTGATTTTCTGGTGGCTGGGCTTGCCCGCGCCCGTGCTGTGGGGCACGGTGATGGCGCTCTTGGCCATGATTCCGTATCTGGGCGCGTTCTTCGTTTGGGCGCCTGCGGCCGTGTTTCTAATTGCCAATGGCGATTGGGGAAAAGGCCTTGTGCTTGTCGCCTGGGGAACAGTTGTCGTCGGACTCATCGACAACCTGATCTATCCCATGCTCGTCGGCAGCCGGTTGCGGCAGCACACCGTGATCACGTTTGTGGCGATCGTCGGCGGCATCGCGCTGTTCGGCGCATCAGGTATCGTGCTGGGTCCGGTGATCGCCAGCTTGACGTTTTTCCTACTGGAAGTGTGGCGGCAAAGAACTTCGGATGGCCGTGCCGCGGAACAAATGGGGTAGCGTTTTGCCAACAATACAACTGGCAGAAATCGTGCCGCTCGGCTCGCGGCACGGGGAAATTTGCCGTCGCAGTGTGTGAACTCTCACCCTTACGACCGGTCTACCGGCGCAGTAGAATACTACTGGAGGCAATGTTATGAGCGATGCGATTCAGTTTCACTCGCGTGTGGGCGACGACGGCGTTTTGAATGTGCGGCTTAACTTGGGTCGAACCGAGGCCGATAAGGAAGTGCTCGTGACCGTCGAGCCGATCCGTACCGAGGGCGAGACGACGGAGGCATCGGCCATGCCGTGGCACGAGTTCGTCGAGCAAACATATGGCTCGTGTGCTGACCTCCGGCTGGAGCGGCACGAACAGGGCATTTTTGAGAATCGTGAGCCAATTGCATGACGTGGCTGCTCGACACGAATGCATGCATTCGCTATCTCAACGGTCGTTCTCCGAACCTGCGGGCCAAGTTCGACGCCACTGATCCGGCGGAGATTCGCGTATGTTCTGTCGTGAAGGCTGAACTGTTCTTTGGCGCCGCGCTGTCGAGTGATCCGCTCAAAACGCTTGCCAACCAACGGCTGTTCCTATCGCGATTTCCGTCACTTCCGTTCGACGATCCGTCGGCTGAGGCCTACGCAGACATTCGTGCCGAGCTCACTCGCCAGGGCCAACTGATAGGGCCGAATGATCTGATGATCGCTGCAATTTGCCGTACGAATGATGTGACGCTGGTCACGCACAACGTAAGCGAGTTCAGCCGAGTTGTTGGCATGAAGCTTGAGGATTGGGAGGCGTGAACGGCAGGCGCGATTGCCGGCAGCATGAACACGGCTCACGCCAGAAGTTCGCTGACGATGCGCGCCGGCAGCACGCCCGTCAGCTTCTGATCGAGGCCCTGGTGCTTGACCGTGAAGCGCTCGTGGTCGAAGCCAAGCTGGCTGAGCACCGTGGCATGGAAATCGCGGATGTGCACCGGATCTTTGACGATGTTATACGAGAAATCGTCCGTCTCGCCATACACCGTGCCGCCCTTGAAGCCGCCGCCGGCCATCCACATCGTGAAGCAGCGCGGATGATGATCGCGCCCGTAATTTTGCATGGAAAGGCCGCCCTGCGAGTAAATCGTGCGGCCAAATTCGCCGCCCCAGATCACCAGCGTTTCGTCCAACAGGCCGCGCTGCTTCAGATCTTGCACCAGCCCGTAGCACGCCTGGTCGACGTCGCGGCATTGCTCGGGCAGCCGGCCGGCTACATTGGCGTGCGTATCCCAATTGTTGTGGTAAATCTGCACGAACCGCACACCGCGCTCGACCATCCGGCGCGCCAAGAGGGCCGTGTTGGCAAACGTGCCCGGCTCTTTCGCCGCGTCGCCATACAGCTTGAACGTCGAATCGGGCTCGGTTGACATCTCTGTCAACTCCGGCACGCTGGCTTGCATGCGGTACGCCAACTCGAATTGCTGGATGCGCGTGTGCGTCTGTGGATCGCCCACGAGGCGATAGTTCATGTCGTTGAGCGCGTTGAGACCGTCGAGGCTCGCGCGGCGAATCTCGCGCGAAACGCCCGGGGGATCATTGATGTACAGGATCGGGTCGCCCGCGGTGCGAAAACTCACGCCGGCATGCTCACCGGGCAGAAAACCGCTTGACCACAAGCGGGCCGAGATAGCCTGCACCTGCTCCGTGTTCGTGCTGCGTGCGACCATCACGACAAACGTCGGCAAGTTGTTATTGAGCGTGCCCAAGCCGTAGGACGACCAGGCGCCTAGGCAAGGCCGGCCGGTGACCTGGTTGCCCGTCTGCATGAGCGTGATCGCCGGCTCATGGTTGATCGCCTCGGTGTGCATGCTGCGCACGAACACGAGGTCATCGGCCATCTTCTTTTTCCAGGGCAACAGCTCACTGATCCACATGCCCGACTGGCCGCACCGCTCAAAGCGGTACATCGACGGCGCGATGGGGAAGCGGGCCTGCCCGCTGGTCATCGTCGTGAGCCGCTGGCCCATGCGCACCGATTCGGGCAAATCCTTGTCGTACCACTCGCGCATCACGGGCTTGTAATCGAACAAGTCGAGCTGCGAAGGGCCGCCAACCATGTGCAAATAAATGACGTGCTTCGCCTTGGGCGCGAAGTGCGTGCGAGCCGCGGTGGCGGCAGTTTCAACTGTACTGGCGGCAGCCTGGCGGCCCGGCGACAGGCCCAACGAAGCGAGTGCCGCCGTGCCCAGCAAATGCGAACCGGTGGCGAGAAAATGCCGCCGAGTCAGATTCAGCCGGAATTCGTCGAATGGGTTCATGGCAGTGGGTAGGGATCAGGTTTCGGGTGTCAAGTGTCAGTTCATCTTACTGACACCCGACACCTGACCCCTATTTATTGAGCAACTCGTCTAAATTCATCAGCTGATTCGCAACCATCGTCCAAGTGGCCAGTTCCTCCGGCGGGATCGAAGCATCGGGCTTCGAATCGCCGACGGTAATTAGTTTCGCGGCCTCATCAACATGGGCCATGTAGTGCTCGCTAAATTTCTGCGCCGATCCTCGCACAACGCTCAGCTCTTCCGGACGCAGCCGCCTGGCCAGCAACCTTTCCGCAATGAAATCAATCCGCTCGTCTGCTTGCTCCCGCGCTTTTACCGCAAGCTGCGCCAAGTGCCGCGCCGCCTCGACAAACTGCGGATCGTTAAGCGTCACGAGCGCTTGCAGCGGCGTGTTCGTGCGCTCGCGCATCACCGTGCAGTTCTCGCGGCTCGGCGCGTTGAATATCTCCATCGACGCCGGCGGTGCCGAACGCTTCCAAAAAGTGTACATGCTGCGACGGTAGAGCGACTCGCCCGAATCCTGCTTGTAATCGCGCGTGTCGCTGCCGATCATCGCCACCGCCTCCCAAACGCCGGGCGGCTGGTACGGCTTCACGCTCGGGCCGCCGATCTTTTTTGACATGAGCCCGCTTGCGGCCAGGGCGTAGTCGCGAACCATCTCCGCATCCAGACGGAATCGCGGCCCGCGCGACAAAAGCCGGTTCTCCGGGTCCTTCTCCAGCTTCTCCGGCGTGACTGCGGCGCTCTGCCGATACGCAGCCGACGTCACAATCAGCCGATAAAACTTCTTCACATCCCAACCCGACTCGCGGAACTCGATCGCCAGCCAGTCTAAAAGCTCCGGGTGCGAGGGCAGCTCGCCGGAAACGCCGAAGTCGCCGGCCGTTTTCACCAGCCCCGTGCCAAACAGCTCGGTCCAGAAGCGATTCACCGTGACGCGAGCCGTGAGCGGATGCTCCGGCTCAAGCAGCCATTTGGCGAAGCCCAGCCGGTTGCGCGGCAAATCGTTCGGGAACGGCGGCAGCATCGCCGGCGTATTCGGGGACACCGGATCGCGACGCTGGTCGTATTCGCCCCGATTGAGTATGTAGGCGATCGCCGCCTGGTCCTTTTCCTGCATTACATGGGCGATCGTGCCGCGGGCTTTGATGTCGGCCTGCTCGCGCACCAGCGCATCATGCTGCTCGGAAGCTGTCTTGAATGATTCGTCGCGACTCGTGAGCCACCATTCGTAGAGTGCATCCAAATCTTCCTTGCCACGCTTCTCCGGCGGCAATCCAACGAGCGCAAAAAGTGCCGACTTCGACAGCGATGCGATCTCGCCGTCTGGCAAGCGGCGGGCATACAAGCGCACGTCCTGGATCGCCGCCCCAGATAGCGGCGACGAATTGTGCCGCTGGCCAATCTTCAGCGGCACGTCCGTGCGAATGGTGGCGGTCAGCGAGTCGGCCTGCACGTTCGTCTCGCGACGCTGGCCGTTGACGTAAACCTGCAGCCCGGCTGCCTTGCTCTTGCCGTCATAGACGACTGCCACGTGCACCCATTCGTTGCCCGGCAACTGATCCTTCGTGACGACCTTGAGCGCATTGTCGGGCCACTTGTTGACCAAATGGCCGCCGATTCGCCGACCCTCGACCCACAGGTCCCAGCCGCGATAGCCATCATCCTCTTTCATGCGCGCGAGAATCGCCCCGGCGCCGTCGTTCGCCGGCAGCTTGACCCAGGCGGCATACGAAAATGCCTCGGCGCTATCGAAGTCGCCCGCTGATGGCACTTCGAGCACCGCGCCCTGATTCAAATAGGCGGCCTGCTGTCCAACTTTGCCCGGCCGCCATTCGGCGGTCGGAGGCAGGGGATTTTCCGAGCGCTGCCCGCGCACTTCATAGCGCACGGTCGTTCCGCCATCGTCCAGCGGCGCCCAGAGTTCCAAATCGGCCGTAGGAATTTCTTGGGTCACATCCTGTGGCTTGGCCTGCGCGATCCAGGCATCGTACTCAGTCCGCGCGGCGGCGCGGCGCTCATCGACGCGCTGTTTCGCTTGCGGCACGAGACCAGCCAGCTCCTCCCAGCGCGGCAAATCCTCGTCGCGCGGCACCGTCACCACCGGCGGCGTGTCCTTCACGTTGCCGTCCATCGCCTTCTGCGTGGTGTTATTGAAGAACGCCGCCATCTCGTAGAACTCACGCTGCGAGAGCGGATCGAACTTGTGATCGTGGCACACTGCGCAGCCGGCCGTGAGGCCCATCCACACAATCGAGCTGGTTTCCGTGCGGTCGCGTGTATAAAGCACGGCGTACTCTTCGTCGATCGCACCGCCTTCGCTGGTGGTGATGTTGCAGCGGTTGAAGCCCGAGCCGACGCGCTGCGAGAGCGTCGCGTTCGGCAACAGGTCGCCGGCCAGGTTTTCGATCGTGAACTGATCGAACGGCATGTTGGCATTGAAGGCTTCAATGACCCAATCGCGGTAGGCCCAGATCTCGCGGTAGTTGTCGATGTGGATGCCGTGCGTGTCGCCGTAGCGGGCTGCGTCGAGCCAGTACCGCCCGCGATGCTCGCCCCACTGCGGCGTTGACATCAGCCGGTCGACCAGCCGCTCGTACGCGTCCGGCGCAGCGTCGTTGACGAACTCCTCGACCAGTTCCGGCGTCGGCGGCAGGCCGGTGAGATCGAGGCTCAAGCGCCGCGCAAGCGTCCGCCGATCGGCTTCCGGCGCGGGCGTGAGTCCGGCCGCCTCCAAACGCGCAGCAATAAAATTGTCGATCGGATTGCGCACCCACCACGAGTTGCCGATTTTTGGAACTTCCGCACGCACCGGCGCAATGAGCGACCAATGCGGCTGGTACTCCGCCCCTTCGCGAACCCAGCGCTGGAGCAATTCCTTCTGCGCCGCGGTGAGTTTTTTCTTGGTCTCCGGAGGCGGCATGCGCTCCGACTCATCCTCCGAGAGGATTCGCCGGATCATCTCGCTCGCTTCGGGGTCGCCGGGCGTGATCGCGCCGAGTTCGACGGCAATTTCGCGCTTGTCGAGCCTCAAGTCGGCTTGCCGCGCGGCGCTATCCGGACCGTGGCAGGCGAAGCAGGTGTCCAGCAGAATTGGCCGCACGTCGCGGTTGAATTCGACGCGGCCTTCGTCGCCGGCGGCCGAATTAACGGCAAGACATACGGCAGCCGCGACTGCAAAGCTATAATGCCGCGCTAACATCGCTCCGGCTCGCATCCAAAGTTTATGCATGCACCCCATTTCTCGCCCCACCTCGGCCACTTCCCAACCAACTGGCTGCCGCACGCTCATCATAAACCGAATGTGCCCCCGAGCCAAGCTTCAGACCGCCTGGTCGAGCCATGGCGACTGTTGAAACTGGGCGGCCGGTGGCAACCGCGACAGGCCTTGCGCACGCGAGATACAATCAATTCCAAAACAGACACTTTGGCACAAATTCTCCGTATTGCGGCTCGATCGGCCGACTAAACGTAGGCCGACCAACGGGCGGCCGGAATCGCGGTGCACACACTAACCGTGCACTAAGTTTTCCAATCAAACATCAATGATTTATCTTTCACGCTGCAGCCGCCCTCTTGGCACAAAACTTGATCATGAAGCAGCTCAAATATCGCCGCGTATGAATGAATAGCAATCGGAGGTCTCGTCATGAGCTGGTCCTGGCGCATCGGCCGAATCGCCGGCATCGACGTGTACATGCATTTCACGTTTTTGATCCTGGTGGCATGGTTTGCCCTGTCGCACTACGGTGCCAATCGCGATCCGATGGAAGCTCTTCGGGGCGTGCTGTTTATCCTGGCCCTGTTCGGGATCGTTGTGCTTCATGAGTTGGGGCACGCGCTGGCGGCCCGCCGCTACGGGATTCGCACGCGCGACATCACTCTTTTGCCCATCGGCGGCGTCGCCCGTCTGGAGCGCATTCCAGAAGATCCCAAGCAAGAGCTGGTCGTTGCGATCGCCGGGCCGCTTGTCAACGTCGTGCTCGCTGCGGTGATTTATCTCGTCCTGTCGGTCGACATTCGACTTGCGGAGTTAACGAATGCCACCCGCGTCGGCGGGGATTTTCTGGCGCAAATGTTCCTCGTGAACGTGATGCTCGTGTTCTTCAATATGCTGCCGGCCTTCCCCATGGATGGCGGCCGCGTGCTGCGAGCGCTGCTGGCGATGCGCATGGATTACGTGCGGGCCACGCAGATCGCCGCCGGTATCGGCCAGGCCATGGCCATCGCCTTCGCGGCGTGGGGCTTGTTTGCGTCCGTTTTCGGTTTTACCTCGAACCCGTTTCTGTTGTTTATCGCGCTCTTTGTCTGGCTGGGCGCGGCCGGAGAGGCCAGCATGGTGCAGCTCCGCTCGGCGCTGGGCGGCATACCCGTCATGCGCGTCATGATTACCAGCTTCCATACCTTGCGGCCGGATGACCGGCTCGCCCGCGCGGTCGATCACGTGCTGGCCGGTTTCCAACAGGACTTTCCCGTCGTCGAGAACGACAGCCTGGTGGGAATCCTCACGCGCAGCGGCATGGCGGCCGCCATCGCGCAGCACGGCACCGAAGGGCGCGTCGGCGACGCGATGCAGCACGAATTCGTCGCCGTCAGCCCGCGCGACATGCTGGAAACCGCCTTCACCAAACTTCAAGATTGCAACTGCCACACGCTGCCGGTCGTGCACGACGGCCGCCTCGTCGGTTTAATGACATCCGACAACGTTGCCGAGGTGCTGATGATTCAAGAGTCGCTGCGCGAAGCCAGTCGTCGGCAAACCGCGCCAGATACCACCAGCCGACACAGTAGTGCGATACCACTGAAGCTATCGCAGCCGGGGTCGGGAGTGTTCAACCCGCGCAGCAATTGAAGGTATAGGGTGCCATGTCCACGGCCCGGCGTGGGCATGAGGAGCGCCAAAACATGGCCACTCAATGCAGTGGCCATGGCAGCCTAACGTTACGCCACCACCGGCCACTTGAACGTCGACTCGAGCTCAATACGCCGCCCCGTGTGCTGCGACTCTCGCGCCGCGATCATGATCTCCACCACGTGCAGCGCATGCTCAGGCGTGAACAGATGCTCCTTCCCCGTGGCCAACGTCTCGCACACGAGCGACGCGCCCTGCTGCCACACATAGCCGGCCGCATCCTCGGCGTGCCGCTCACCGGCTGGTTTTTCGGGCGTCGCCAGGTCAACGCCGAGCGGCTCCCAGTCGTAGCCCACCAGGCCCATGTTGCCGCGCGAGCCGAAGATCGAGATCGTCTGCCGGTTCTCCTTGGCTCCCTCGTGCCCGTGCGGATTGAAGAAATTGAACCCGCACTGCACGTGCGACAAGACGCCGTTGCCATGGTCGAGCAGCACCATGGCGTTGTCCTCCTCGCTGACTTTGATCTCGCCCTTGCCATCGATCTTGCGCGTGGGCGTGACGATGCTCACCATCGCGCTCACGGCGCGAGCAGGCCCCAACAACCCGGTGAGCGACGTGAGATTGTACACGCCCAGATCGGGCATGCTGCCGCCGCCCTTCTCGTAGAAGAAGGATGACCACGTCGGCCCGGTGTGACCGTAATCCGCATGGGCCGACGCCACGCGCCCGAGCTTTCCGGCCGCCAGCGTGCGTGCCATGAACGCAAACTGCGGGCTCGCGACCACGATCGGCGCGCCCCAGATCCGCAGGCCGCGCTCGCGCGCTTCGCGCACGATCTCTTGCCCCGCGGCAAGCGAATTGGCGATCGGCTTCTCACTCCACACATGCTTCCCGGCGGAAATCGCCTGCCGGTTGAGATGCTCATGCTCCTGCATGTCGGTGAGATTCACCAAGAGGTCGAACGGCACACCGGCCAGCATCTTGTCGATGTGCGGATAATGGTTCGCGACGCCAAACTCCTTGGCCCGCCGCTCGGCCCGCTCCGGAATGATGTCGCACGTGCTCACCACCTCCGCAAACGGACACTTCGCCAAATTCGGCAAGTAAGCTCCTGAAACGCTCCCGCACCCGATCACGCCCACACGAATTCGCTTATTCGAATCCGTTGTCCGGCTCCCTCCCCCTTGCGGGGAGGGCTGGGGAGGGGGTCCGCCTTGGTTTGTTTCATCCGCAAGCGCCTTGCCGACCGCGCTCCCCAGCGTAATCGCAGCCCCAACCGCAGCC
>DATFGJ010000340.1:0-8525 GCA_035249585.1 Lacipirellulaceae bacterium | reverse complement strand
ATCCGGAGAATCTGGTTTGCCGCGCCGTCCGCGCGGTGAAGCAAGTTCATGGTGACACGATCGGCGTCATCTGCGACGTGGCCCTCGACCCGTACACGAGCCACGGTCAGGACGGGCTGGTGCGCGACGGCTATGTTGTGAATGACGAAACGATCGACGTCCTGTGCCGCCAGGCAATCGTTCAAGCCGAGGCCGGCTGCGATGTCATCGCCCCCTCCGACATGATGGACGGCCGGGTAGGCATGATTCGGCGGGCGCTCGACGAACGCGGATTTGAGCGCGTGCTCATCCTTTCCTATTCGGCCAAATATGCCTCGGCCTTTTACGGGCCGTTCCGCGACGCCGTCGGATCGGCCGCCAATTTGGGTTCCAGCGACAAGCGCACCTATCAAATGGAGCCGGCCAACGCAAACGAAGCGCTGCGCGAAGTCGCGCTCGATCTGGCAGAAGGGGCCGACTTGGTAATGGTCAAGCCCGGCATGCCGTATCTCGACATCGTGCGGCAAGTGAAGGACGCATTCGCCGTGCCGACATTTGCGTATCAAGTCAGCGGCGAATACGCGATGATCTGCGCCGCGGCCCAAAACGGCTGGCTCGATCGCAACAAATCGATCCTCGAAAGCCTGTTGGCCTTCAAGCGCGCCGGAGCCGACGGCGTTCTAACCTACTTCGCAGTCGAGGCCGCACAGCTGCTCGGGCGATAGAACGAACCCGATCTAGTACCCATAATGCGCCGCAGCATGCAGCTTGGCCTGCTCGTCGAGGGTGAGGCCGTCGATTTTTTCGGCGTCGAAGAGATGGTCTCGCGTGAGATGCTCCCAGTAGGTCATGCCTTCGACACCGGCCTCAGGCACTTCGACCGTCGACAGCCAGATACGGATCTCGTCGGCATTGAGGCTGCGCAACCATTTGCTCGGCGGCCGGCCGTGGCGGGCGGCGCGCGTCGGATGAGGCCGGCGATGGCCGAACTTCGCCTTGGCCTCGGCGAGCTCCTCGTCCGACACTTCATAGTCGGCCGTTTGAACATGGACCGGTACGATTTCCGGCTCGAGGTAACCGCTCTTTCCTTCAAACGGCTCGCCCGTTTTCTTGTTGATCGGCGTCGTGACACCGGTCAGCTTCCACTTGCCCTCGACGTAGGTTTCGCGCTCATACCAGCGCCATAAATTATTCTCGGCGGCACTCCAATGCACGGGCGTTGCCGGCCCATCGCCGGTCAGGCTCGGCTCGGTGACGCGCATCGTCGCGGCAGCCAGCGCATCGAGGCCGCCGAATCGCAGCTTTTCGGCTAGCGTAAACAGGCCAAAGCCGATCCAGAACGCGAATCGTCGGCGGGTCATTTGGACGTCCTACGATTTGATTGCTCGGCCGGGAGCGCAAACCTGGCGGCATCAAGGTCCTAGCAAGCTGCAGACAAAACTCATACCAATTCCTCCTGTCTTTTTTAGGCTCGGAACGTGCACGGATCGGCCGGAAAAATGACAGCTGTGGTGCTGGCACATCGGCGACGTCAGTCAGCTGGGTCGCTTCACGGCCAATGTGGAGGCGATGCGTCCGTTGACATTGATCGCGATGAACTTGTCTCGCCGATCGCTGAAGCAACCAGTCCGACGCGAATCATGTGGAAATACTGTCGCGGTGTTGGCATTCAATTTGCGGCTCCTGCGACGGGGTCACACTACCAGGGCCGGCCCAGTTTTGGGCCGATTGAGAACGAAGGAGCATGAAATGGCTACGCAAGACACGGTGATGGGAAATTGGCGTCAACTCAAGGGCAAGGTCAAGCAGCAATGGGGCCAGCTCACCGATGATGAGTTGCAGCAGGCTGAAGGCAACTACGATCAGCTGGTCGGGTTGATTCAGCGAAAGACGGGCCAGGCACGAACTCAGATCGAGCGCACGCTCAGCAAATTCAGCGAAGAAGGCGAAGGCATGCTGCAACATGCGGCCGGCGCGGCTCGCGAATACGCGGGCCAAGCCGGACATGCCCTGCGCGATGCGAGCGAGCGGGTGCGCGAAGGGGCGATGTACGGCTACGAAGGCGCCCACGATATGCTTCGCCGCCATCCAACGGAGTCGGTTGCCGCCGCGTTCGGCACCGGGCTTTTGATCGGCCTTTGCATCGGCTTGATGGTCAGCTCGGGCTCGGACCGTTAAATTAGTAGCGAGCTCGAGGTCTGGCGAAAGGCGAGGCCGGTGGACTTCAGGCAGGGCTCCGCCGGCCTCCGGCGAAGATGGTGACGATGATGACGAAAAAGGTCGCGTCCAGTCTGCTGCTGTTTTCCGCGATCGTGATTAGCGGTTGCACGGGCAGCGTTGAAACAACGGATGATTCAACGCGCGTCGAGACCGATCTGCCTAAGGTGGAAGTTGGCGACCGGAAGCCGGATCTTGATCCTAGGACCGATGACGACATCGATGTCGACACGCCGGCGCCCGGTGATAATTGAGCGCGTGTGCTTTTCAGATGGTCTACCCATTTCGCGTTGTGGCGATTTCGGTTGTCGCAACGATTGCGGCTTGCGGCGTAGCGTGCGCTGTGCAGCGGCTGCCCAACGCGCATGCTCACAACGACTATTGGCATGAGCGTCCGCTCACCGATGCGCTGGATCGCGGATTTACAAGCGTCGAGGCGGACATTTTCGTTGTCGACGGCAAGCTCGTCGTGGGCCACGCCCGGGACGAGCTGAAACTCGAACGCACGTTGGAGTCGCTTTATCTGGAACCGCTGGCACGCCGCGTGAAAGAGAACGGCGGACGCGTTCACCAAGGCGGCGAGCGATTTATCCTTCTTGTCGACATCAAGAGCGATGCGCAAGCCGCGTTCGCCCCGGTAAACGAGGCGCTTTCGAAATATGCTGAGATGCTCACGGTCGTTAATCACGGCGAAGTGAAGCAGGGTGCCGTGACCGTTGTGTTCAGCGGCAATCGACCGATTGCTGAGTTGGAACGCGCGAAACTTCGGTATGCGGGAATCGACGGCCGCTTATCGGACTTGGACAGCAACCGGCCGTCGCATTTGATGCCGATGATCAGCGACAATTGGACGAGTCACTTCAAGTGGCGAGGCGATGGCGAGATGCCCGCCGAGGAGCGGCGCAAGTTGAAGGCTGTCGTCGACAAGGTGCACGGGGCCGGGCGGATCGTGCGTTTCTGGGGAACGCCGGAAAATGAGGCCGTGTGGCGCGAGCTGCGTGCGGCCCGAGTCGACCTTATTGGCACGGATCAACTTGATCGGCTCGCGACATTTCTGCGCAATGAGGGCTGAATTGATTTAGAGAACTTCGCCGTTTGAATTCGGTTTGATGTAGCGTATCCATAGGCCGATGAGGATCAGCGCACCGCCGACCATGGTCCACCATGCGGGCGGATCGCCCCAGGCCAGGAATACCCAAACGGGGACAAGTATCGGCTCGATCATCCCGATGCCGGTGGCCTCGTGACCGGGAATTCGCTTGAGGCCGTTGGCGAACAGAACGTACGGCAGGCCCATCTGCAGAATGCCGAACGCGGCGAGGAACAGCCACTGAATCCCGCTGGGAAAGTGCGAATCGGCGAAGGCCAGCGGGGCCAGAACCAGCGCGGTCACTAAGTGATTGAGCGCCGCCAGCCAGACCGCATCCAGCGAACGCAGCTGCCGCAGCGCGAGCACGACGCCGGCGTAGAACAAGCCTGATACCAGCGCCCATCCGACGGCATCGAGCGCCTGGCCGCGCGATTCGAAAAACAGGATGAAGCTCACGCCGGCCGCGACAAAGGCGATGAGGAGCCAATCGCGCCATCCGGCCCGCTCGCGAAACACAAAGACGCCCACGAGCAGCACCCACACCGGCGCGGTGGCCTGCAGCCAGATGGCATTGGCGGCCGAGCCTCGCGACATCGCCGTGAGGTAGGTGAAGTTCATGGCGGCAAACATGGCCGTCATCGGCAGGAGCTTCCACGTCCAGCGCGGCCGGCGAACGAAGGGCCACAGGACGAGGCATGCGAAGACGGCTCGCCAAAAAGCGAGCGTGGCTCCGGACCAGCCATAAAAGTACGGCGCCTTGGCGAAGAAGCCGCTGGTGCTCCAGAGCACGGCGGAAACCAGCACGAGAAGGCGCGCCTGCCAAAGTTGCCGCGTCGCGGCGGGATCATCGCGGCCAATGGTATGCGAGTCGTGCGGCAGAGTCGGTCCTCAAGTGTGCGCTCCAATATAAAGCATTTCTAGTTTGGCTGAAGCGGGTGCCTGGGGGCATTGCCCCAGATGTTGGGGAACTGGGGCGTTGCCCCAGCCACCCATCGCGAAGCCGGCCCGTCATGATCACGAAGTCTCAAGCCGATCGTACCAGGTTCGCTTCAAAATGGCCGAAGTCACCACAATGACGGCGAGGCAAATCGCGGCCGCGTTCCAATAATGAATCACAATGTAGATCGGCAGAGCCACGAACGCGGTTTGCCACACGACGCCGACAACGACGTTGAATACATCTCTGGCGAAGTTTCGATTTGGCTGAAACGTTGGATCACGCCGCTGGGCCGCTTCGCGGATTGGGCCCCACCAGCCCCATGGGCGTGTACGCACGTAGAAATTCACGAGAACATCTTCGCTTTCCGGCCGCGTCAGCCACGAGCCGGCGAGCGTCGCGGCCAGCGAAATCAAGAACAATGTGGGGAATGCCAGCAATTCGCCGTTGAGATTGATCGGCTGCTTCCCAGTAAACAGCGAGATAAACCAGATGCCCGGCTGCGCGAGCCAGTGTTTGGCCGGCGCATAGGCGGCCATTAAGTCGGCGCCGCCAATGCCCACGATCATGCCACAGAAATACCCCCAGCCGTTAAGCCGCCACCAATGCCATTTGAGGACATTGGCCGCGGCATAGCCGACCCATAACCCGGAAACGATCCAGTCGACCGCCGTCTTCACGTTCGACATGAAAACTCCCGCCGCGCAGCCGCCGACAACTACGAGCAGCGAGGCGACATAGCTAACGGCGATGTACTGCCGTTCGGGTGCGTTCGGTCGCACGTATCGCTTGTAGACGTCGTTGGTTAAGTAGGCTGCAGCGGCGTTGATCGTGCCAGAAAAAGTCGACATGAAGGCGGCGAGCAGGCCGGCAATCAAGAGCCCTTTCAGGCCGACGGGAACGTAATCGCGAATTACCAGCGGCAGCAATTGCTCGAAATATGCGTCGTTGACGACCTTGGTTTGAGGGTTCACGACCTCGAACGCCAACACGGCGATGCCGGCGATCATAAGATATCGCGGCACAAACAGAGCCACGGTTACGAAGCCGCTCATCATCGACGCTTCGCGCGGATTCTTGGCCGCAAGAATCCGCTGCATATCGTAGTTGGGCGCCGGGCCGGCCATGCTCACGAGAATGCCCTTAAAAACCATCATTCCGAAGAAAGCCCCAAATAGCGTGTAACCATCGTTTTCCATTTGCGTTTGCGCGGCGGGCATCAGGCCGGACCAGTCGAGATCGAGCAGCCATCCGAACGAAATATCCGTCCAGCCTGGCGGGACAACGGTAGCCAGTATCTCCGGGGAGACGCGCTGCATGGCGATGATCCCCAGGGCCACGCTGGCGACGGCCATGATGAAAAATTGAATCAAGTCCGTAAGTACGACGCTGTAAAGGCCGCCGACAACGGTGTACAGGGTCGTCAAGCCGATGATCACCATGGCATACTGATCGGGCGAAAAATCGGGCGGCAGGAAAATCGCCGCAAACTGTTTGATCCCGACGTAGGCATAGCCGGTAAACGCGATCACGCTCACCAGTGCGAACAGCACCACGCTAATACGTGAAGCTTCCGCGCCGCGATCATTTCCGAAGCGCAACGTGATCCACTCGCCTCCGGTGATCGCGCCTGAGCGCCGCAGCCAGGCCGAGAGATAGACCATCAAAAAAATCTGGTTGAACACCGGCCACAGCCAGGGAATGAACACGCTCTTCAGGCCGTAGACAAACAGGAGATAAACGAGCCACATGGTTCCAGAAATGTCGAACATCGACGCGGCGTTCGACATGCTCAGCACCCACCATGGCATTTCGTTGCCGCCCAGAAAATAACTGCCCATGCCGCGGCGCGCTCGGCGCTCCACGATAAATCCCACGACAATCATGCCGAGCATGTAGAGAAGAATGACGGCCGTGTCGATGGGATGAAACTGCATTTATTGCGTCGCGGCAGAGCGGGTCGTGGCCGCGCGTTTGGCGGCGGCAATCGATGCGTCGAAGCGATCCGGTTCGACGAACGCGGCAAGCGCGTAGATAAAGGCGCCGTTCCAGTTTATCGCGATTTCGTTCGTGTTATAGTCCTGTTGGACATCAGACCAATCAGTTGGTTTAGGCCAGGGCCCGCCGACGAGGTAGCCGGGCCACGGCGGCAGGACATCGTCGCCGCCGCTGCGACGGTCGTGCGGCGCCAGCGGCGGCCGATGCCCAAGCCCAGTCACGTACGAGCGGCCGAACGGATTGCGGCCCAGCAGATGGTTGATCGTGTCCAGCATTGCGCTGCGATACGTGGCTTTGCCGGTAAGCTGATGGGCAACGTGCAAGTTCATCGTTTGCCGGGCGACGGTGCCGTTACAGCCCCAGTAATGCTTCGCGCCCAGCGGCCGCGCGTAAGGATGGCGGCGCGCCGTTTCGATGATGGAGTCGGCGGTGCGAATTGAGTCGCCGCGAAGGCGATCTACCAGCGCGGCATCGCGCCCTTCCCGTTTCGACAAGAGATAAGTGAACAGCCCGAGATTGCGGAGGTTTCCCCAGTCCCACTCGATGTCGACTGTCACGGGGCCTCGCGCGGTGGAGGCCTCCGCACTTCGCAGCCGCTCGTCAAGGTCGCGCAAATACGCGTCCTTTCCGGTAGTCTCGTAAAGCTCGGCGGCTGCCCACAAGCGGTCGTCGCTGTCGGGCGAATCGTATGGACCGGTGGAAAATGCGGACAGGTCGGGGCGGTGATCCTTCGGATGCGCGGCCAGATGCTGATAACTTTTTTCCGCGGCCGCCAGACAGCGGCGCGCGAACGGCTCATCATATGGCTTGTAGATGCGGGCGGCTTTGGCCATCACGGCCGTGAAGCTGGCCGTGCCCGCTGAGCTCCAAGGACTGAAATAGCGCCGCTCGGTTTCCTCGTGTGGCATGACGAAGCCGCCGAACTCAAGCGTCGACAGCTTGTGAAACACGCGGCCGTCGTCGGACTGCATCGTAAGTAGCCAGTCAAGCTCCCAGCGTACCTCGTCTAAGAAATCCGGCACGTTGTTATTCGATTCGGGAATATCGAGACGTAAGCTGGCAAGGCGATCCCCGAAATGCTCCCAGGCCTGGAGCATCATGCCAGCCGTGAAGGCGCCGTTGACGGTGTACTTGTTGTAGTCGCCCGCATCGTGCCAGCCGCCCACGCTCGCCCTGCGTGCGCCTTCTGGCCCGCCGGCATGATCGAGATAGGCGTCGTGAATGTGACAGGCTTCCTGGCGGAATGTGTGCCCGGCAAATCCCGCTTCGACAGCACACCCACAGCGCCACAGGTACATGGCCCGCGTCACGCAATAAAACGGCCAGTTGAACACATCCGGCCCGATGCGGAACTCGGGCGACTCGCCGACGCCAGGTATCAACAATCGGTAGCTTCCGGCACGGTCGAGCGCTGAGAAGTCGGCCAGCATGATTCGCGCATCATGGGAACCGCCAGTTTGCGGTTCGACGGGCGAAAGCCGACCGCGAAAAACTTCGTTACCCGATCTGGCGTCCGCGACGAGAAACTGATCCGCGGTACCGGCGATAGTCACAAGTTTTGGCGCATCGGGCAGGTAACCGATTGTGTTAAGCCGAATCGGTGTGGCGGCCGGTTGCGGAGTGGGCTGGGCAGGACAATCCAACGCCGCGGCCCAAAAGATTCCGGCCAATACAGAATTAAGACGCAGGCCAAACCAGCTAATGCGGCCGCTGGGTTGATCGGCTTTTGGGATCATCGAGGCGATTCCGAGTGACAACAGTTCCATCATCCCACGACGAGCGCGCATCGAGTAGCCCGCACGGCGCCGGCGACGCGGATGTCAGCACCGGTGTCGAAAATCGGCCGGCGCTGCCCGCGTTGCAGCCCTCTGCATTGCCGGTTTGGCGCTGGTCAACTGAGCGGCGGCTGCCTCCGCCTGCTTATATAAAGTGACGCGGTAATCAACTTCCCTCCACAAACTTTTCCAGATTTCTAAACGACTTTCTTGACGGTTATTACTGCTACGGCTAAGATGCCACCGGTGGCAAATCCAGGTCAACGACTAGCGATTGCTGCCGCCCAAGTGAGGTTGGGTCGATCGCGGACAGGCTTCTTTGGTTCAATCTTTAGGCGCCAATGCAATAGCTTCGCCAGGGCAGCATCCGGATGTCCGTAACCATCTATGAAATTGCCGAACGTGCAGGCGTGTCGAGCTCGACGGTCGCACGCATTCTGCGCGGTGACGTGAAGGAATCGCATCGCCGAAGTGCGGAAACGGCCCAGCGGATTCGCCGCATTGCCAGCGAGATGGGCTATCGCGCCAA
>DATFGJ010000339.1:0-3913 GCA_035249585.1 Lacipirellulaceae bacterium | reverse complement strand
GCCGAGCTGTTCGCCGGGCGAGTCTGAGCGTTCGGCGCGGCCGGGCGCCGCGCGGCAGGCTGGCGCTGGGCCGGGGCCTGGGCGGTGCGGCCTTGAGTTTGACGTTGTCGCTGCGCCGCGGCATCGCCGGAAATGACGTGCAGCGACGCCAGGCAGTACGACAAAAGAATTGCCAACCGCACGCGCAAAACCGTCATGGGTAACCTCGAAAGTTGTTGTTATCCAGGCTAAACGAATCTAGCGCGGCAGCTTAGCAGTCGCACCGGCCGCCGGGCAACATGGCTTCTGCGTGGGATAGCTCCGCTCGACGTTGGGCGAGTGTTCGCACCCGCCAATTATTTTCAGCGTTTCGATTCCAGGGGGTGCAAGCACCCGCCGTGCGAGTATTGCGCAGCCCGGTCGACTGTCGTTGACTCGATGTAAATCATTTTGTAGCGTAGATTTCCGTCGAATTGCTGGCACGACGGGCGGCAGACCGGATTGCATTCATGAAGGATGACTAAACACGCTTTCACTATAGTGTTTTGGTTGTGTCTCGTGTGCCTGCTTGCAGGCTGCACGTCGAGCAAGGAGTTGCCCGACACCGGTGGTGAAGCCCATCAAGCGGCCGCAGCCGAATTTCAATTCGGCGATCTGGTCGAGCCGTTCGACCCGCCTCCGCTGGAAGAACTGGATAGGACGACTGAGTGGATCGATCGTCCAGTACTAGACGCGATGGAGCGGTTGCGCGAGCACCAGAACGCGCAGGGACCGCCGCCGTTGTCGGTCGAAGAGGCGCTAGCGCTGCGTAACGATTCGCCCGAGGCAAACGAAAAAATTAAGGTCACGCTGGGGCGCATCGCGCCCGAAGACGGCGCCGGCATCGACTACGGCGCGACGCTCCTTCGAATTGCCAATGGCGACATCAAAAGCACCAATCCGGTGCTGAGGAGTACTAGCACCGATTACGAGTTTCACGAACTGGCGTCAATCAATCTGTTTACCACCGACTGGAATTTGGAGAAATTCGCGGACCGGAACTATGTCGTCTCCTGGCAGACGAGCCGGGATGGGAAGATGGACAAGGTTGTGATTCGGAACGACATGACTTGGTCCGACGGTCGGCCCGTGACCGCACACGACGTCGAGTTCACCTTTCAATTGATTATGACCGAGAGCGTGCCGATTCCGGCACTGCGCACCGACGTACAACAACTGCGTTGGGTGAAAGCGTATGATGACCGCACAGTGGTTTTTTTTCATAAGGAGCCGCTCGCCACGAATATCACGAGCATGACATTTCCATTGTTGCCGAAGCACATGTACGAAGGTTCGCTGGCCGAGGATCCGACGATGGCTCGCAGCCCGCATCACACCCGGCTGGAACGCGCGCCGGTCGTCGGCGGGGCATACGAACTGACGAAGCGGCAGCCGGGACAGGAGTTCGTGCTCAAACGGCGTGAGAATTATTTCATGCATGGCGGCAAGCAAGTACGCGACAAGCCTCCCTTTGCGGAAGTGCGCTTCAAGATTATCGAGGATTTGAATACCGCCCTTTTGGCGCTCAAGTCAGGCTATCTGGACGAAATGCTGATCCTGCCCGACCAATGGATCGGCCAGACGAACGGCGACGACTTTTACCGGCTAAACACCAAGGTCAGCGCCGTTGGTTGGACCGATTATTACATCGTCTGGAACCAGCAGACTCCGTATTTTTCCGATCGGCGCGTTCGCTGGGCCTTATCGCACGCGATCGATTATAAGGAAATGCTCCAGACGGTGTTCTATGGCATCTTCGACCCGTCGCGCGGCTTGTTTCATCCGGCATCGCCGATGTTCCCGCCGGATGGGCCGCAGCCGCTCGAGCAAGACCTCGACAAAGCCGAGGACCTATTGGATGAAGCGGGCTGGATCGACACCGACGGCGATGGGATCCGCGACAAGGAGATCAATGGCCGTCGTATACCTTTCCGCTTCACGCTGATGTGCCACCAGATCGCGATGTTGGTGCGGCTGAATACGCTGGTGAAGGAAAGCCTCGACAAGATCGGCATCGATTGCATCGTCAAGCCAACCGAATTTACGGTGTGCGTGCAGTCGACGCGCGACAAGAAATTTCAAGCTTACCAAGGCGTGTGGCAGACTGGCGCCGATCCGAGCGACAAAGCCAACCTGTTCATGACAGGGCAAGGGCGTAATTACGCATCATACAGCAATGCGCGCGTGGATGACCTCTTCGTGAAGGCCCGTCGCGAGCTCGATCGGGACGCGCGAAACCGCATCTACGGCGAAATCCATAAGCTGCTCTGGGCCGATCAGCCGTATACCTGGTTGATTTACCGCAACGACTTTTACGGCTTCAATAAACGGCTGCGCGGGTACAACTTCAGCCCGCGTGGGCCCTACGGTTTCTCGCCGGGGATTTTCAGCATCTACTCCGCCGCGAGTGAGCACTGACGCAACCGTAAATTGGCGAAGGTTTGCCTGCGATGTTCAATTACCTAGCTCGTCGAGTGGCATTAGGGTTCTTCACGCTGCTATTGGTCACTTTCGTCGTCTACGCTCTGGTGCGAAACATTCCCGGCACGCCGCTGACGGCCGATCCCGCGATGGCCGATCCCAGCCGCATGCTCAGCGAAGCGGAGATCGCCCGACTCGAGAAGCTGTACGGTCTGGACAAACCGTGGTACGAGGCGTATTTCATTTGGATGCGCAACGTGCTGCGGCTCGATTTGGGTCGGGCCATCAGTCATAACAACGCGCCAGTCACGCGGCTGATCGCCGAGCGCGTTCCGGCCACGCTGCTGCTCTCGGTCACGTCGCTCGTGCTCGTCTACCTCCTTTCGATCCCGATCGGTTTGTGGTCGACCGTGCGGGCTAATACGCGCCGAGAACGTATCGTCAGTGGGGGGCTGTATATGCTGTATTCGCTGCCGTCGTTCGTCGCGGCGCTGTTTTTGCAAATTCTGTTCGCGGTGAAGCTCGGCTGGCTTCCGCTGTTCGGCATGCAGTCGAATAATTTTGACTCGCTGTCCGCGTGGGGCAAAACGTGGGACATTTTCCAGCATGCGTTATTGCCGGTAGTTTGCTTCACGTACGGCAGCCTGGCGTATTACTCGCGGTTCATCCGCGCAAACATGCATGAAGCGATCCGGCAGGACTACATTCGCACGGCCCGGGCAAAGGGCGTGTCGCCAATGAAGGTGATCGTCAAGCACGCATTTCGCAACACGCTGATTCCGCTGGTGACGCTCATTGGCCTGACGCTGCCCCATCTTTTGAGTGGGGCGGTGATCTTGGAACAGATATTTACCTGGCCGGGGATGGGCCGCTTGTTCTTCGAGGCGATCGGCCGCCGCGATTATGACACGGTAATGGGTCTGACGCTGATCTTCAGCATCCTCACGTTGCTCGGCCAGCTTCTGGCCGACGTGCTGTACGCCGTAGTCGATCCGCGAATTACATATAACTAGAACCAACACAATCCAATTCTGAACGAGCAGCCACCGGCTCTGCCGGGGGTTCAAAATTGCTGATCTGTGCCGCAGCACAAACCCTGGCAAAGTCTGGGGCTGTCAGGCCGATTCGCGATGTTGCCAAAATAAGAGGCAATGGACCAACAACGACTGATTCCGCCGACGGCAATCGGACGCGACGCGCCGGTCGGCTTTTGGACTGAGACATGGCGCCATTTTCGCCGTCGCAAAATGGCCATGGCCGCGCTTGTTTTTGTGGCGGTGCTCGGTGTCGTTGCGATGTTGGCGCCGATGATCGTCGGCACGAAGCCAATCATGTGCAAGTACAAGGGTAGAATCTATTTTCCGTTCATGGCGTATTACAGCCGAACCTGGGAAAATCCGATCTTTCGCCGCGATCGGTTCCGCAATGTTTATCCGCAAAGCCTTCGGGAAAAAGATTCGCAACACTGGGCGAT
>DATFGJ010000338.1:0-4939 GCA_035249585.1 Lacipirellulaceae bacterium | reverse complement strand
TTCACGCGCGCTGAACGACGCATCTCGCGACAGGCGCCCCCCTGGGCCCCTCGAGACTGTAGTCGAAATATCGCGCGTGACGACCTGCGAGACGTCTCAGTTGCGGCGTCACTACCTGACGGTCATTGTTAGTGTACATTAGCACAGTTAGTGGCCGGAAACAAGAGGGCGTGCGGGGAAATTCGGCTAAAAACCCGATGCGTAAGCGAGGGAATGGCTCGTCCTCGCTTACGCGTCGGGTTACTGCTCGGTGCAGGAATTGGCTGTTAGCAGTTAGTTGGAGGGCGAGTAGATTTCGATCGAACCGTTTTACTCAGTCAGCCGCAACTTCCGCGGGGCCACGCCGTAATCCTTCCGGCCGACAAAATCGCCGCCGTCATCGACGCCGTTCTCCATCACCGAGTAAACTACCCAACCATCGTCGGTGTGCTTCATTTTGAGCGGCTCGCCCGAATAGGGATCGATGGTCGCGGAAGCCGGCAAGCCGAGCTCCTCGAGGCCGGCCGCCTCGCGGCCGTGCTTGTCGCTGAACTTCCGCAAAGCGTTGTAAATCCGCAGTGATCGCAATACGGCCAGAATTCGAGCATTAGCATGAAACGTTGCCTGCAGCCCGGGCAACAGCGAATCCGCGAGCTTGCCACGCTTCGAGGGCGGCGCGACCGATTCGGAGGGTGCGATTCGCGTTCGCGCCTCGTGCCAAGGCATCTCGGCCAGTTGCAAGTGCGCGTCAATTTCGTCGAGCAGGCCCCATTGCTCCGATATCAGTATCGACCGATATGCCGCCGGCAAGAGCGGCTTCCATGCGAGGTGCTCGTTCGCCCAATCGGCGCTGGCCGCGCGTTCCGTTTTGAGCGCGCGAACCAGCGATTGCGGGGAGTCGGCCAGCGCCAGCTCTTCGTCGAGCGCCGCGTGCAACTCGGCGGATACCGGTCCGGCTGCGAGCGCATCGTAAATGTGTGGCGTGCCGAGGCCCCGCATCGCAATGCCGACAATAAACGGCACAATTGTGGGCTGGCTTCCATAAAGCCGCGCCAGGCGCAAGGTGGTAAGCCCTTGCTCAAGCGCGTCTTCGTGAAAACCGTCGGCGATCAAAACTTCCATCCGCCAATTCAGGAATCGGACCGCCATTCGTGGGGTGCGCTGAGTCCCGATCGCTGCCTCGACGAACGCCGTGAACGGAAGGGTGTAATCGCGCAGCGGAGCGTAGCCATCGCAATCTGCGGCCTGGGCGAGGGCCTCTTCGATGTCAGGGTACTTAATGAGAATCAGCCGAATCTCGAAAATCTGCTCCGGAGTGGGCGGCTCGCCGCGGTCTTGGCCTTGGTCATAACTCTTTCCAATGGGCGTGTCGAAAAAACGTGCATTCTCGTTGCTGAACTCGCTCAATCGTGGCCCGATCCGCTCTAAAACTACGGCGGCGTTTTCATCGTCCGGGATCGGCGCCCTCGCGAGGTCGGCAATCGAAGCCGGATCGCCCGCGGCGCGGATCAGCGCCAAACGGCTTTCGAGCTGCGCTTCTGCGCTCACGCCCTCAACGAGGCGAACCACCGGCGTGGCCAGCGCGACCATTACGCCGAGCGAAACCATTGAAAGCAACATCATGACAGCGCCGACCCCGGCGGCGAGTGCTCGTTCGGAGGGCGTCAAGGCGCGCGTGCCGTCTTGTGCGGATCTCATTCGCGTCTCCGTTTGCTGCCGAACCACGTCCCCATTGCTGGTTGTTGCGGCAGGATGATTTCGCTAACTTACATGATAACGTCAACCGCCTAACACCAGCTACGAAATCGCGATGGCTGACCCCTACTTCCAATCCCTGTTCGCCGAGCGCATCGGCGGCGCCAACTACGGCAAAGGCACCGCCATTTACAAGTTCGAGAAGATCAAGCGGGCCAAGCGCAAGGCGCTGGCCGAGCACCCCGAGCGCAAGCTGCTCGACTTTGGCATCGGCGAGAACGATGAGATGGCCCCGGAGATCGTCCGCCGGCGCATGGCCGAGGAGATCAACAAGCCGGAAAACCGCGGCTACGCCGACAACGGCCCGCCCGCGTTCAAGGAGGCGGCCTGTCGCTTCATGCAGCGCGAGTACGGCGTGGCGCTCGACCCGGCCACCGAAATCAATCACTGCATCGGCTCGAAGACGGCCCTCGCCATGCTGCCGGCCTGCTTTATCAACCCGGGCGACATTACGCTCATGACGGTGCCCGGCTACCCGGTCGCCGGCACGCACACGACCTATTACGGCGGCATCGTGTACAAGCTGCCGCTCACCGCGGAGAACGATTTCCTGCCGGATCTCGACAGCGTGCCCGCCGACGTGCGACACAAAGCGAAGCTGCTGGTGCTGTGCTACCCGAACAGCCCAACAGGCCGCACAGCGCCGCCCGAGTTCTACGAGCGGGCGATCGCGTTCGCCAAGAAACACCAGATCGTCATCATCCAGGACGCCGCCCACGGCATCCTCAGCTACGACCGCGCGCCCAACAGTTTTCTCGCGATTGCCGGTGCCAAGGACGTCGGCGTCGAAGTCCACTCGATGTCCAAGGCGTTCGACATGATCGGCTGGCGCATTGGCTGGGTCTGCGGGCACGCTTCGGTCGTCAGCGCGTATGCCAACGTGAAAGACAACTTCGACTCGGGCCAATTTCTCGCCATCCAGAAAGCGGCGATTGCCGGGCTGGACGATCCGGCGATACCCAGGCGCACCCGCGAGAAATACCAGCGCCGCCTGGAAAAACTCGTCGCCACGCTTGATCGCTGCGGCTTCAAGTGCCGCATGCCCGGCGGCACGTACTTCCTTTACGCCCCCGCTCCGCGCGCGTTCGCCAATGGCGGTCCCGGCGGATCGCGCATCGATTTCGAAAACGCCGAAGCTGCCAGCCAATACCTCATCACCGAGCAATCCATCTGCACGGTGCCTTGGGACGATGCCGGCCCATTCCTGCGCTTCAGCGCCACCTATGAAGCGGCCGATGAGAAGGCCGAGGACGCGCTGATGGGCGAAACCGAATCGCGGCTCAAGAACATTCAGCCGGTGTTTTAGCCGTTTGGCTGGGCGCGGGATTGCAGCCACTTCTTCAGCGATGTCTGGCTCTCGCCTGAAGGGTGACCGGCCAGCAAACCTTCCACGCTAATGTCTTCATCGAGATCCGCCCAATGAATACCGCGACCTCCAGCGATAAAACGCCATTTGTTGCGCTCTTCCGCCGTACCATGCGATAGGCGCGGAAACCAAGCCAGCGGCACGGAAATTGCCCGGCCATCTGATAAGTCTACGCACAATGTGTCGTCGCTTACGTGGACTTGAATCGCCGACGGAATCTGAATCTCAACCGTTGAAGAATTCATTCCACCGATCCAGTAACAATTGTTGGTTTTCCGTCACTAATCTTTCTACGCGGCGCAGCTCGCTTCGTGCAAACCCAATACTCCTTTGAAGTCGCACGGGATCGAGCCAGAATTTCGCCTCGTTATCGTCACGTTCCACGTGAACGTGCGACGGTTCGTCTCGGTCGCCGGCGTAAAAAAAGAACCGATAGGAACCGCTGCGCAAGACAGTGGGCATTGCTGTATCTTACGTCGCCGCACCAATAGGAGCAATTCGAGCTATTAGCCTCCCCCCGGCTGCGCCGTTACCTCAAATCCGCCGCCCGCCGATTTCGTGATCACGTAAGCGCCGTTGACTGCAACCATCACGCCGTCGTCGCCCTCCGTCCAGCCCCAATCAATGTGCGGTGGAAGGCAGCGCGTGTGCGACATGGTTGCGCGTGGCGGCAACTCGAACGCTTGGCGATCGGATTCTGCCTCGCCACCTTTGGCCGCGCCGACCGTGTACTGAATCGCCTCGTCGGTGCGATTGGTGACCTGAAACTGGATCGCGTCCGATTGCGGGCGCGCAAAAAGTTGCACCGCGAAATAGCGATCCGATCCCGGCGCATGGCCGATTGCCACGCCAGTTTCTGTGACGTGCGGCTGCAGCATGTTTTTGCGATGCGGGGGCGAACGTTTCCAGCCTTCAAAAAACTTGCTGGCCAACTCCTTCGTTTCAAAACCCGTCGATTTCATCTGAAACGCGATATTTTCCGCCACGACGCAATAGTCATAACCGAAAAGCGCGGCCCGCTCCCAAGGGTGATTGCCGTCGGCTTCATGGCCATACTTGTTGGTGCGAGCCATGAAGGCCGCGAAATAACTCGCCGCCTTCTGGAGCTTGGAATCCGTCTTCAGCTCCTCCAGCCCGTTTTCAAGGCGAAACTCGTTCATGCGACCTACGATCTCGCCCTCGGCCTCGCTCAGATCCGGGCCGTCCGCCGGAGACTGCAGATAGTCCGTATCAAATTCCTTCAATTCCTGGCCGGCTGCGGGCAAAAATCCACCCAACCAACAGAAAGTTGAAATGAAGACCGCAGCACAGCATCGACATGTGTGGCTCGAATGATTGAAGAACATGGCAACCCCTCCTGCATCGGGCGAGCGCAAACAATCTGCACACCGATTGTGATGCAAATTTCGCGCCCATGAAGCGAGAATCGCTACGGTCTGCGGCGTAAAACAGCCAGCAGCGGGCGATGATCGGATGCAAAGCGCTCTTCAATCACGCGAACTTCCACGACCTCCCAACGATCCGCCGGGCGCACCAGCACGTAGTCGATCCACTTCACTGGCTCGCCGGACGGAAACGTAAGCAGAAGCGGTGCGCTGTCATCGGCCTGAGTTTTCACACCGGCAATCTTCCACCGCTTCTGAAATTCGCGCATCACCCGGCTTTGCGGTTCGGCGTTGAGATCGCCCGCCAGAATCATGAGCCGCTCGGCATACTTGGCCGCCAGCTCGTTGATCGCTTCGGCCGATGCCATCCGTTCGCGCTCGTCCGGCCGGTAATCCAGATGTGTCGAGAGAAACACCAGGCCAGCCTCGCCCGGCTCGCCAATCTCCACAATTT
>DATFGJ010000337.1:0-2930 GCA_035249585.1 Lacipirellulaceae bacterium | reverse complement strand
CTTGATCCATCAACAGCTGCCCAAGGCCACGGTCTGGCTCACCCAGCCCACTTGGCCGAACCACCCGCAGATCTTCGCCGCAGCCGGCGTGCCCACAAAGACGTTTCCGTATTTCGATGCCAAGCGCAACGCTCTGGCCTTCGAAGAAGCGCTGGCAGCCATCGAAAAGATGCCGGCGGGCGACGTCGTGCTGCTGCATGGCTGTTGCCATAACCCGACGGGGATCGATCCAACGCCCGAGCAGTGGCAGAAGCTGGCGGACGCAATTTACGGCCGCGGCCTGTTGCCGCTATTGGACTTTGCCTACCAGGGCTTCGCCGACGGAATCAAAGAGGACGCCGTGGGCTTGCGCACCTTCACGCGGCCTGGCACAGAGCTGATCGTTTGCAGCTCATTTTCAAAGAATTTCGGGTTGTATTGCGAGCGAGTCGGCGCTCTGACCGTCATTGCTCAGAACCGCCAGTCTGCCGATCGCGTTCAAAGCCAGGTGAAGGCGGTGATTCGCGCCAATTACTCCAATCCACCTGCCCACGGCGCCGAACTGGTGACGACGGTGCTCGGCGACGCAGAGCTTCGAAGATTGTGGGAACGGGAAGTTGGCGAAATGCGCGCCCGCATCAACGGGATGCGCGAGCTCCTGGTTCGCACGCTCAAGTCCAAAGGGGTGCCGGGCGATTACTCGTTTATCACCCGCCAGCGCGGCATGTTTTCATTTTCCGGCCTCACGCCGCCGCAAGTTGACGCGCTAAAGAAAAAGTACGCAATCTACATTGTCGGTTCGGGGCGCATCAACGTGGCCGGCATCACGGAGCAAAACGTCGGCCCGATGTGCGAGGCGATTGCCGAAGTCGTGCGCGCCGTCGCCTAAAGCCCCGGCAAAGCGGGATTGTTACGAAGCGCGCTAACGGACATATAATGGATCAGACCCAGAGGTGCCATGATTCAACTGGCGTCGGGCACTTTGAGCAACTATGTCGTCCATTCAATTCGGCCCCATTTCCTGGGAAAGGATGATCCGTGCCGTGGAAAAAGTCCGCGCTCGGCTGGACCGCGCCGTTGCCGCATTGGAGAGTGCCGGCATACCCTACGCCGTTGCCGGCGGGAACGCCGTGGCCGCTTGGGTGTCGCGCGTTGACGAAGCTGCTGTCCGAAATACGCAGGACGTCGATATTTTGCTGCGGCGCGAAGACTTCGAGCGAGCGAAATCCGCCCTGGCGAACGCTGGCTTCGTCTTTCGGCACGTAAAGAAAATCGACATGTTTCTTGACGGCCCCAGTGCCAAGGCGCGGGATGCCGTGCACGTAATATTCGCCGGCGAGAAGATTTCTTCGGAATACATCGCGCCGGCGCCGGATGTGACGGAAGTGGACTCTGCCGGTCCCTTTCAGGTCCTCGATCTTGAGCCGCTGGTGCGCATGAAGCTAACTTCCTATCGGCTCAAGGATCGGGTGCATTTGCTCGACATGATTGATGTCGGCCTGATCGACGAGTCCTGGACCGAGCGCTTCCCGCCGGAGCTTGCTGCGCGGCTGCAAGAGCTCTTGGATAATCCGGAAAGTTGACGGGGCTACAATCGAAAGCGATTGTGAGCTTTAGGCGACTTCGTTGTGCCAAATGTGGTTGATTGGTGGACGCGGTGCCGCAAGCGGGACTACAATACCAGTATGTCTCAACAAGTTAATGCCATTTTTGAACACGGTGTGCTAAGGCCGCTTGCTCCCTTGGACCTCAATGACCAAGAAGTTGTGTCGCTGTCTATCGAGAAGATCAACGAAACTAAGATTGAATCAAGCAATTCGGGGCCAACGCTTTACGCATCGCTTGAAAAAGCGGGCCTAATCGGCTGCGTCAAGGACGCACCTCCTGATCTAAGCACGAATCCCAAATACATGGAAGGATTTGGAAAGTGTGACGCCTGACGCCGTCTTGGTCGATACCGGCCCGCTCGTTGCCCTAATCAGTGAGCGGGATTCCTGCCATCTTGCGTGTGCGGAGGAAGCGAAGTCGCTTCAATGGCCCTTCTACTCATGTTGGCCTGTAATTACCGAGGCCACCCATCTGCTAAAAGCCCAAACGAATGCGGTGCAGAAACTTTTAAGCTGGATCCGACTTTCAGAAATTCAGGTTCTTCAGCTTTCGATTGCCGACGTTGATCCCATTTCAGCCATACTCAATCGATATTCCGATCAGGGTTTCGATTTCGCAGATGCGGCACTTATGCATTTGGCCGATCGCGAAAACATACAGAAAGTGTTTACAATCGATCATCGGCATTTCTCCGTTTACCGCACAAAAAAACGCAAGCGATTGTCCATTGTGCCAGCAATCCTTCGGCCATGATGCCTCTCGTCGACTGCGAATTCGTAGGTTACCGCCAGCAGGGCGTCGACATTCTCTCGGACATCGATTGGCGGATTGAGCGCGGGCAGCATTGGGCCGTTTTGGGGCCGAACGGATCGGGCAAGACGACGCTGCTGCGCATTGTGTGCGGCTACCTGTGGCCCACCAGCGGGCGCGTGCTGCGGCTGGGGCAGGAGCTGTTCGATCTGAGTGAGCTGCGGCGCAGCATCGGCTGGATTTCTTCGGGCATGATCGCCGAGATACCGCCAAGTGACACTGGGCTCGAGACGGTCGTCTCGGGCCGATTGGCTCAGATCGGACTCAAGCGTTTCCCTTCCTATGGGCCAACGGCCGCCGACTTTGCCGATGCGGCCGACGAGTTGGCTCGCCTGGGCTGCCAGTCGCTCGCCTACAAGCCGTTCGGCATTCTCTCGCAAGGCGAACGGCAACAGGTGCTCATCGCCCGCGCCCGGATGGCCCGGCCACTATTATTGGTGCTCGACGAGCCGTGTGCCGGCATGGACCCGGGTGTGCGTGAGCGGTTTTTAGCGTGGCTCAATGGGAGGCTGACGGAGGCCGATTCCGAAAAC
>DATFGJ010000336.1:0-8353 GCA_035249585.1 Lacipirellulaceae bacterium | reverse complement strand
GCTTCAAAGACCTGCAGGATGCGCTCGCCAAGCTGAATCTCGAAAAATTAAAGGCGCCCGCATATCCGATCTCGCCCGAGCCAAACTCAGCGCGCGAGCCGCAAGCCGAGGAGGGCGCCGGCACCGTGGGCTGCGTCGCGCTCGACATGCAGGGCAACCTCGCCGCCGCCACGAGTACCGGCGGACTAAGCGGAAAAATGCCCGGCCGCATTGGCGACACTCCGATTATCGGCGCCGGCAACTACGCCAATAATGAAAGTTGCGCCGTAAGCGGCACCGGAATCGGAGAGCAATACATTCGCCATTCAATCTCGGCCAAGGTAGCTTGGCTCGTTGCCGAACGCCGGCTATCTCTGGACGAGGCCGTACACCACTGCCTGCATGAGGTTTTGCAACCCGGCGACGGCGGCATCATCGCCGTCGACAGCGAAGGACGGATTGCGCTCCAGGCAACTACCAATTCGATGCCGCGCGGTGCCGCTGACTCCACCGGCCGATTCGAAACGGCCATCTGGATGGACCACTAGAGCCTCTCGGATGGTTCGAACCGTCGATCTCATCGTGCTGGTCGCGTATCTGGCAGCGGTCGTCGGCATTGGCTTCTGGTTCGCGCGTCGCTCCACAAGCACGGGCGAATACACGGCCGCCGGCCGTTCGCTGCCCGGCTGGGCGATTGGCCTGTCGATGTTCGGCTCCTACATCAGCAGCATTTCATTCCTGGCCAATCCGGGCAAGGCGTACGTCAGCAACTGGAACGCTTTCGTGTTTTCGCTTGCGACGCCCATCGGGGCGGCAGTCGCCGTACATTGGTTTGTGCCGTTCTATCGCCGCAGCGGGCACGTCTCTGCCTATGAACACTTGGAGGAGCGGTTCGGCCCGTGGGCCCGAACTTATGCGGTAGTTTGCTTCCTGCTCTACCAAACGGCCCGGATGGGGACTGTGATTTATCTCCTGGCGAAAGCGGTCGCGCCACTCACAGGGCTGCCGGTGCCCACGACGATCATCATCACCGGAACGCTTATGACGCTGTATACGCTTGCTGGAGGCATCAAGGCGGTTGTGTGGACTGGCGTGCTGCAAAGCGTGGTGCTCATCGCCGGAACCGCGGCTTGCATCATTATGCTTCTTGTCGGCACGCCGGGCGGGCCGGCCGCGATAATCTCCGAGGGCATCGCCGCTGACAAGTTCAGCGTAGGCAGCTTTGCCCCGTCGCTCTTCGAGCCAACCTTTTGGGTGCTGTTCGTCTTTGGACTGGTGACGCACTTGACGAATTTTGGTGTGGACCAAAGTTACGTGCAGCGATACATCACCGCCCGCAGTGACCAGGATGCCGCGAAAAGCGTGTGGATAACGACGCTCATGTACGTACCAGCGGCGGCCGTGTTTTTCTTTATCGGAACGGCGCTATTCGTGTACTACGGCAATCGACCGGCGCTGCTTCCTTCGGGCGGAACGGCGGATGATGTGTTTCCGCACTTTATTGCAACGGGGTTGCCCGTTGGCATGGCGGGCCTGGTGGTAGCGGCGATCTTCGCGGCCTCGATGGACTCGAATTTCAACAGCATGGCCACGCTCACATTGTATGACTTGTACAAGCGCTACTTGCGGCCGCAAGCGGACGAGCGCGAGGCGATGCGCGCCCTTCACCTTGCCACGGCATTTTGGGGTGGGCTAAGCATCGCAATGGGCCTGAGTATGATTCGGGTTCAAACGGCCCTCGATGCCTGGTGGAATCTAGCAGGGCTGTTTTCCGGAGGCGTCCTAGGGTTGTTCCTGCTCGGCCTGGTTTGCCGGCGAACCGACGGCGTGGCGGCGGCGATTGCCGTGACGCTGGGGGCATTGGCCATGATTTGGATGTCGCTGCCCAGCTTGTTTACGCTCCCTCCGCAACTTCGCAATCCGCTGCACGCGCATATGACGATCGTCGTCGGCACGGCCGTGATTTTCGTTGTGGGGCTGGCGCTCACGAAGTTGCGTGCGCTAATGCAGAAGTCGGGTGGGCCGCCCACCACAACCGCGGAGTCGTAGTTGGCTGTCGTGGGCAGTGCCCGCCCTACGAAGTCGTTGCCCCTTAAGGCAGCGGCTTTACCAGCACCTTACGATAGCGGACCTCGCTGCCGGGGTCGTGTCCCTGCAGGGCGAACGTGCCCGAGGAGAGAACGTTCCGCTCCCGGCCCCGCACGCGCTTGGGAGGATCGCTTTGGACGTAGTCGTTCACGACCTTGTCGTTGACTTTTACGACGACATGTGAGCCGTCAACGATCACATGCTGCGTGAACCATTCGTTGTCCTTGGCCGGGGAATCGTTCATGATGTTCTTCGCCTGATACAAGCTGCCGGTCTTGATAGGATCGGAGTGGGTGTTGTTGACCTGGACTTCGATGCCCCTCGACGGCCAGCCTCGACGCTGATACTCGGTGTGGAAGTACATCCCCGAGTTGGAATTCGGCTTGGTGAGGATCTCGCACTTCCACTCGAAATCCTTGAAGTTCGCGTCATTCACCGGGCCGACGTAAAACAAGTGGCAGCGATCGCCTTTAATGACAATTTCGCCGTCGACCACTTTGATCGTGTCCTCATTCTCTTGGGCTTTCTTCCAGCCTGTAAGATCCTTGCCGTTAAACAGGCTGTACCATCCGTCCTCATCGGGCTGCGGCGCTTCGCCCTCGGAGGCCGCGGTGGCCGAAGTGATGCACAGGCAAAGGAGCAACAGTGTCGACAACCAGGTAAGTGAGTTTCTCATTGCAGGGTCCGTTAATTAAATGGTGCGTTTGCGCAGGTCTGCCGGTGAATACTTGCTGTTTTGCCGTCTCAGGGATAGAGTGCTGAGTATACCGTGGCCGCAGGCCAATATGAAGGAGCCGGCTATGAAAACGCTGCTTTCTGTGGCACTGTTGGCGGTTGCATCGATCGCCAACTCGGCCGAGCCGCTCAGCCCGGAGCTGCCCTATCAAGCGACGCGCGCAAACCCGGTGACCTACGAGGTCGACTTTTCGGTTGTCGTCACGCCGCCGTACAAAGCCGAGGTGCTCAAGGTGTGGCTGCCCATGCCGCAGAGCGATTTCGGCCAGGAAGTTGCGGAGGGCGAGCTGACTAGCTTCCCGATTCGCGTCGAGCCACAGGTGGCGACTGAGCCCGAATACGGCAACAAGTTTGCATATTTCGAGTTTCACAAGCCGGAAGGCGCCCAAGTCGTCCGCCATCGATTCACGATCAAAGTCTGGGAGCTGCGCTGGAATTTGGATCCCGAAGAGATTGCCGCGCCGGCTAATTGGCCGAACACGTTCGATCGATATCGCCAGAGCGACGAGCAGTCCGTCATGGTCGATGAGCGATTTACCAGGCTGCTACGGGAAATCGTGCCGCGCCCAGGAAACCCGCTGAATGATCTCACGACCGTGATGAACTGGGTCAACGCGAACTTCAAGTACGATCACGTCGACGCGTCGCTTCGCGCGAGTAGCGTTCACGCTCTCGAGCGGAGGCTTGGCCACTGCAGCGATTACCATGGTTTCTGCGCATCGCTCGGGCGTGCCATGGGATTTCCCACTCGCATCACCTATGGCATCAACACGTTCGCTAAGAACTCTCCGTCGCACTGCAAGCTGGAGGCGTTCCTGCCGCCGTACGGCTGGGTCAGCTTCGACGTATCCGAAACGCAAAAGATGATCGACGCAATCGAGGTGGACGAAGGGATTGACGCGCTGCGAAAGAAGGAATTAATCGATGCCGCGAACAAGCGGTTGGCGAGCGGCTTTCGCGACAACACCTGGTTCTGCCAGACTCGCGGCACGGATTACGAGCTTGTGCCGCCCGCGCAGAAGCGCGTTCCCGTGGTGCGCACCGCGTACATCGAGGCAGACGGTGTCGCGCTTGAGGACCCCGATCCGGCCAACAAGAACCAACGCAAGTTCGCCTGGATGACCGTTCACGAATATAAGGCGGATAAGACGGTCACCTATCCGTTTAAAGACGTCGCGACTTTGAGCGTTAAGGACGAGTGATCGCTGTGGGGAGGCGTCTCTCACGCCGATACATCCTTGCCAGGCGGGTAGCGCCGAATCGTGACGGAGTTGCCTGCCACAGCCGACCGGCTATTTGATTCCTCGCGCCCGTCGAATGTCGGCCTCGAGTTGCCCGATGCTGGTTGTTGCCTCGCTGAGCTTCGCCGACGCGGCATCAACTGAAGTCTTCGCGGCGGCGAGTTGTTCCTGGGCCTTTTGCAGTTCGGCTTCGCGCTCGGCGGCGGCCTTCGCGGCCGAGTCAAGCTGCGCTTGAAGTGCTGAAATCTTGTCGCGGAACGCGATCTCGTCCTGCCAGCGAGCAACGCCAGCCTGCAGCTTCGCCACTTCCGCCTCCGCAGCCTTCGCCGGTTGACGCGCCGCCTCGGCGGCGGCCGCCAGATCGCCGGCTTGCTTTTGAAGGCCAGAGACTTTTTGTGTAGCGGCTTCCAATTCTTTTCGCGAGGCCTCAAGGGCCGTGTTCGTATCGTTCAGTTTCGTGTCTGTGGCTTCCATCGTGGCCGTTAATTCCGTAATTTTCGTTTGCAACTCGGCAGCACGTGTTTCGAGCGCCTTGCTGCGCTCTGTGAGCTGGTTCTGCAACGCGGTAAGTTCAGCGTCGCCCGGCAAGGCTGCCAGGGCCTCCGTCATGTGCCGCAGCGACTCACCGACGAGCGAATGAGCTGACCGAACTTGCGCGAGCGTCGTGGCCGCATTGGTGCGTTCGGTGTCGCTAGCGGCACGCGATTGCGCGAGCTGACCTGCCTCCGCGGCGAGAGCATCGACTTTCGATTGCAGTCCGGCCGCTTCTTGCTGTGCTGTGGCCAGCGCGGCTTGTGCGGACGCGGCCGCTTCTTCCGCCTTGCGCATGGCTTCAGCAAGGGGCGCGCTCGCCGCCGTTTTCTCCTGAAGCTGCTGCTGAGCGGCCGCCAATCGTTCTTCGAGCTTTGGCGGGTTGGTGGCCAGGGTGCCGAGCACGGCCGCGTCGTCGGCTTTGTAGGCCTGAACGACTCCCGCCCAGCTTGCGGTGATGGCGCGGAGCGACTCATCGCAAAACGTCGTGCTGACAGCCACATCGCCAATTGCGGCCGACTCCATGAGCTGCTTGCCGTCCTGGTCCCACAGCCGCGTGACTTGATCCCGACCGCAGGTAACCAGCCGTGCATCGCGCGTGAACTCGAGCGACAGCAGCGCGCTTTTCGCATTCCAATTCTTCACCTGCGTGCCATTCTCCGGCTCCCAAAGTCGTACGGTCGCATCCTCCGAAGCCGAAGCCAGCAAATTCGAATCGGCGCGCCAGGAGAGCGCCGTAACCGCCGCCGTGTGGCCATTAAGCGTGAGGAATTCACGGCCCGTGTGCGCTTCCCACATGTGCAGCCCGCCATTGCGGTCGGCCGTGGCCAAAAGAACACCATCGGGGCTGAACTCAGCGGCGAGCACCCAGTCGGTATGCTTGGCGATTTCGTATTGCAGCTCGCCCGATTCGGTGGAGTATACGCGCACAATGCGCTGCGGGCCGCCGAGAACAACTCGCTTGTAATCCGCACTGATGTCGGCGGCCAACACGACATCGAGCTCGTTGCCGACCTCGAACAATCGTTCGCCGGTGGTGATGTCCCATACAATGACCTTTCCGCTTGCGGCCGGATGCCCGCCGCCGGCCAAGAGCAAACGGCCGTCGCGGCTGAAGCGCACCACGTTGGGCTGCCCTTCAGGGAACGGGAACACTCCAACAAGCTCGAGCGTCTGGGTGTTGTAAAGCAGCACTTGGCGCTGACTGGTCATTGCCACCAGCGGCGCCCACGGGCTTGTGGCCAGCGAGCGCGCCATCGACGGCTTCGGCAACAAATAGTGCGGCTCGAGCACCATGCGGGCCGGCATTGGGATGACTTCGGGCCGTTTCCCCGGGTCAATCTCGACCGCGGCGACCATCGAGGTTTTCTTCTTGACCGCCTTGCTGCCCTTGTTTTCAAGCGCGCCGCCGTCGATCCATTGCCGGAGAAGTTTGATTTCATTATCCGGAATCTTGTCCGCGCCCTGAGGCATGTACGGTTCCGCCTCGTGTGCCACGAGGGCGAACAAATAGCTGGCGCTCGCGTCGCCTGCTTCGATTACTGCGCCCGAAGCGCCGCCCTGCATCAGGGCGAGATAATTCGTGACGTCGAGATCGGCTTTCTTGGCCGTCGGATTGTGGCAGGAGCTGCAGCGCTGGCGGAATATCGGCGCGAGATGGTCGTCGTATGTGACCTTGTCCTGGGCTTGCGCAGTAGCACCCGCACACAAGCCCGAAGCGCAAGCGAGGGTTATTACGGCAAGACCCTCGCTAGTGCGTCGGGCTAGCGTGCGTCGGCAAACCGAAAACAACTCGACCAGATTCAACATGATCCCTTAATGGTTGAACAAAAACTCTCTCGAATTGAGCAGCGCCCAGAACACATCTTCCAGCGCTGCTTTCGCGTCGCCGGCCGCGGCGAGTTGCTCGCTGATCGCCGTAGTCTCGGCCTCGGTTGGCTTGCGGCTGAGGCAGCGCAAATAAAGCTCATCGGCAACTTGTTGTGGCGTTTTGCCAGTCTCCAGCAGCTTCGTAACCACGCCCCCCTGCTTGACCTTCTCGTGGACGCTTTCGCCGTTCATGAGGTGCAGCGCCTGGCCAAGATTGGGCTCCATCTTTACTTCGCACGAGCATACCGTCTCGCGCGTCGCCCGGCCAAACGTCGTCAAAAAGTATGTTGCCGTGTTGCCATCGGCAATTTGAACCGCGCGGGCACCCAGTGGAAGTCCGCCGAACTTGTCCTTCGTCTCGGTCACCTGGCTGATGATATCGAGCAGGATTTCCGCTCGAATGCGGCGCAGCGCGGCATGCGAGAAGTTGCGCTCATCGTCTGCATTGGTCTCATTCGCGCGTGTGCTCATCTGGTACGTGCGCGACGTGCAGATGTCGCGGACCATGCGCTTGAAGTCGTATTTGTACTCGGTGAATTTCTGGCCAAGCGCTTCGAGCAGTGGCTCGTTCACCGGCGGGTTGCTGACGCGCACATCGTCGACCTCATGCACGATTCCGCGGCCGAAGAAATGAGCCCAGACGATGTTCGCCAGGTTCTTGGCAAAGAACGGATTTTCGGACGAGGCCAACCACTCGGCCAGCACTTCGCGCCGATCGCGGCCAGCGACGTCCGGCACGGCGCCGCCCAAGAATTTCGGCGGCATGGCCCGCCCGCCGACCAAATGATTCACTTCGCCGCCGCCGGAGTTGAACACAATCGTCTCTCGCGGATCGGCTCCGGCCTTGCGACCAATCTGTGCGAAGAACGCCGCAAAACTGTAGTAATCGTCCATCGTCCAGCGGTCGAACGGGTGGTTGTGGCACTGGGCGCACTGAATGCGCATGCCCATGAAGACTTGGGCCACGTTCTCGGCCGTCTTTAGCCGGTCCTGCTCGGCCTGGAAATAATTCGTCGCCGGGCTCGAGAACGTGCCGCCCTGAGCGCTGAGCAGCTTCTGCACCATTTCGTTGATGGGCACGTTGCCGGCAATCTGTTCCTGCAGCCAAGTGTAATAAAGCAACGTCGCCTTGTAGCTCACGTATTGCGTGGAGCGAATCTGCAGCAGCTCGCTCCACTTCATCACCCACAGTTCGACGAACTCTTTGCGCTCAAGCAGCCGCTCGACCAGCTTCTCGCGCTTGGCCGGATCCGCATCGGCGACAAACTGTTCTGTCTCCCCGGCCGTCGGCAGCATGCCGCAGATGTCGAGGCTCACGCGCCGAATAAACTCCGTGTCGGAGCATAGCTCGGACGGCTGAATCCGCAGGCGCTTGAGCTTTTCATAAACCAGCTCGTCGATGTAGTTGTTCGCGGGCAGATCCTGCCACTGAAACTCCAGGCCCTTGGGCAGCGTGATGAATGGGACGCCGACGGTGTGCTTCTCGAAGCGGGCCATGATGAAGGCCTCGCCGCGGTTGGCCGCCGTGACTTTCCCATCCGCCGCAACCGTCGCGGAGTTGTCGTTGCTCGAGAGGAATACGGCGAGCTGCGTCACGTCGCGGTCCGTGCCGTCGGAATACTTCGCTCTCACTGAGAGCTGCTGCGTCTCGCCGGCGCCGTCCAGCAGCGCGCTGGGCGGATTCAGCTCTACCGATTCGATCGTGGGAACGGCTTCCGGATCGGCCGGCGCGCCACTTTCCAGCCAGCGCAGGAGTGTCGCGTGATAGGGGTCACCCTCTTTCGTCGGGCTACCGCCGGAGTGCGGCACCTGGCCGGTCGCTTTCTCGATAAGCAGGCATTCGCTGGGGATCGAAAGGTCGAGCCGCCGCTCAGGCTGCTCGCGCGTGAGACGATAGTAGTCGCCCTCGG
>DATFGJ010000335.1:0-3184 GCA_035249585.1 Lacipirellulaceae bacterium | reverse complement strand
GATGGCTTCGCGATGCGGATACTGTCGGAGCCGACCGGCGGCGCGTTGACTCAGCATGCGTTCACGTCCTCGCGGAATGGGCGTCTGGATCCAGACGGCAGCCTTGTGTTCTTGGCACCTACAGGCGACAGCAACACGCAGGGCGTCATTAATCTGGCGCCGGGCACGTATGATGTCGAATTCATCTGGTATGAGAACGCGGGTGGAGCGTTCGCGGAGGTCAGCACCCATAAAGGGGATTTGATCGCCTCTCCGCTCACCGACCGGGTCGCGCAATGGATCCTGCTCGGCGACGGCACGTCGCTTCCCGAGCAGGAACGGCCGTTCAAGCAGCCGGCTCGTCTTACTGGGCCGGTCACAGTAAAGAACAATGTGCGTGGCACGATAAACAATGTTACGGAGATCGTCGCACACTGGCGCGGCAACCCTACGCCGACGCACGAAGGCATGTTCGACGAAGTCATCCTGAACGGCGACGGCGGCAATGGCATCCAGGGCGCCAATGCTGGGCCAGGCAACGTGCATCAGTTCCCGAACGGCACCGGCGTCGACCAGTTTACGACCTCGGTCACCGGAGAGTTTACGGTTCTGGATACCAACGGAGTCGCTGGTGAGGTCTTAACGTTCGGCCTGTTTTCCGATGACAACGCCGGACTGCACATTCTGGGACAAAGCTTCACGGGAGTAGCCGGCGATATGGACACGCTTGGCAATCCTGAGGGCATGACAGACCAGTGGCTGCTTGGCGATTACCGCACCGGTAATACGAACGCGTACGGCCTGATCACGCTCCAAGACAACACCACCTATGACTTCGAGGCCTTTATGCTCGAGGAAGGCGGCGGCGCCGTCTTGGAAGTCTGGGTCGCTCCCGGCGACCAGCTTGCGACCGGTTTCGATCCGACAAAGTTCTTCCCGCTCACGGTCGACGTCGCGCCGACATTACTGTCGGCCAACAATGGTTTGGGCCTGGTTCAAGGCCCCGGCACCGGTCCGTCGGGAGGCACCGCTATCCCCGGTGACTACAACAACGACGGCAAGGTGGACGCGGGCGACTACGTCGTGTGGCGCAAGACCAATATCAATGGACAAGCGGGGTACGACACTTGGCGGATGAATTTTGGCCGTACCTCCGGAAGCGGCAGCGCGCTGAGCGCTGTGCCGGAGCCCGCCGCTGGACTGCTCGTAATCCTTGGCCTGGTCGGCGGAGCGCTGGTCTCGCGTCGTCGGGCCAATTGACTTGTGCGGCTTTAAGCTTCAGGTGTCAGGTGTCCGGCCTCGGTTTCCGAGGCCAACACCTGGCACCTTTTTTTATTTCTTTATTTGCCCCATTATCCGTCGGCCGGTAAACTCAAGATTAACTGAATCTTCACACTGAGCCCGTTTCCAAGTAATCATCTTGACGGGGCACATTGCGCCGGGCCGTCTGCATTGGCGTCCGGCCGTTTGTATGCGTGGAGCACTATGCGGGGAACAGCGAAGGGCCGTCGGTTTCGCCGGTTGACTTTAGAATGGCTCGAGCAGCGATTGCCGCTCGATGCGTCGATGCTGCGCATCACGGAGTTTCTGGCCTCCAATACGGACGGCATCCGCGACGCAGAGGGAGACCGTCCCGACTGGATTGAGATCTTCAACGCCGGCAACGAGGCGGTTGATCTGTCCGGCATGTATCTGACGGACGACGACGATAATCTCAAGGAGTGGCAATTCCCCAGTGGCGTAAGCATTCCGGCGGGCGGCTACCGCCTGATCTTCGCGTCGAACAAGGATACGGTCTTCGCCGGGGGTGAAATCCATACTGATTTTGCAATGTCGGCCGACGGGGAATACCTTGCGCTGGTAGACACCGACGGCACGACGATTATTGACCAGTATGATCCGCCAGCACAGTTGGGCGACATCTCGTACGGCCGCGCGATGCAGACCGTCGGTTCGCCCACGACGGTGCTCACCAGTGGCGCAATGGGCAAGGCCATTGTGCCGACGAGCGGCGCACTTGGACTTACCTGGACCCAACTTGGCTTCACGGGCGACGCCACCTGGCCATATGTGGGTCAAACCGGCTTCGGCTACGAGAATAACCCGGGCGCTCCGGACAGCTTCTCGAGCCAGATCAAAACCACGCTTCCGAGCTCTATTGGTACAGCATACATTCGCGTGCCGTTCAACCTCACGTCGCTGGTCGGGATCGGCCAGCTGACACTGCGGATGAAGTACGACGACGGCTTTGTCGCCTACATCAATGGCGTGCGCGTGACCGAGGCCAACGCGCCCGAAGTGGTGCAGTGGGATTCGCAAACCGGGGCTGCCCGGCCTGACTCGCAGGCTCTGGTATTTTCGAACTTCGACGTGAGCAGCGCGATTCCCCACTTGCGGGTCGGCCCGAATGTGCTGGCCATCCATGCGCTCAACCAAGGCAGCGGCTCCGATATGTTGATGCTGCCCGAATTGGTGGCGCAACCGATGGCGCTGGCGACACCGGAGGCGATCGGCCACTTTGAAACGCCCACGCCGGGCTACGGCAACGGCGCGAGCGTGGCCGGGTTTACTTCCGAGCCGACGTTTGACGTGCCGCACGGATTCTACAGCACGCCGCAAACCGTGACGATTTCTACGGCAACGCCCGGCGCGACGATTGTCTACACGATCGACGGTTCCACACCGGAGGTAGATGCCAACTTAAATGTCATTAACGGCGTGCGTTACCAGAATCCCCTTACGATTTCCGGCACGACGACGCTGCGTGCGCGGGCATTCCGAGCCACTTACGAGCCGTCGCATGTCGAAGCCAGCTCGTACATTTTCGTCAATGACGTGATCAATCAATCGCCGCAAGGCCAGGCACCCGGCCCCAACTGGCCAACGGGCACTATCTTTGGCCAAGGCCAGGTGATGGATTACGGGATCGACCCGGACATCATCAGCCTGTATGGCGCTCAGGCCGTGAAGAATTCACTTTTGTCCCTGTCGACGTTTTCGATTACCACGGACTTGCCAAATCTGTTCGACCCCTCGTTCGGCATATACGCGAACCCCGGAAATCGCGGCGATTCCTGGGAGCGGCCGGCCACCGTGGAGCTGATTCATCCGGACGGTACCCAGGGTTTTGAAGTCAACGCCGGGCTGCGAATTCGCGGCGGGTATAGCCGCAGCGGTGACAATCCGAAGCACGCCTTTCGCTTCT
>DATFGJ010000334.1:0-9203 GCA_035249585.1 Lacipirellulaceae bacterium | reverse complement strand
CGTCACTCGCGGCCCCCTGCGGATTCCCGCGAAAATCTTTCTCGCGGGCCGAGCTGCACGTGTACAGCATCCGGCACATTCAGCATCACGCGGCCCAGCTGAGCCTGAGGCTGCGGCTCGATCACCAGATCGACATACCCTGGGTGCGCACCGGCTGGGACGACCGCAAGTATTAACCCGAAGCGTAAGCGAGGCATCGTGCAAGTGTGATGGTCATGATTGCCGTGAGGCGCAGCCGGGTTTCTCTCGCTTATGCTTCGGGCTTGTGTCGGACCGCGCTTCATGCGTCAAGCGCCGCCGTAGCCAAGAATCGCGGCACCTTGCGGTGCTTCGTTGCCTGTTCGAACACGTACGCGAGCTTGAGCAGCACCGGCTCGCTCCACGCCCGGCCAAAGAAGGAGATTCCCACCGGCAGTCCAAACACAAATCCAGCTGGCACGGTGATGCTCGGGTATCCGGCCACGGCCGCCGGGCTGGTGCTGCCGCCCAGCCAGCGGTCGCCGTTGACGAGGTCGCTCATGCAGGCCGGCCCGATAGTCGGGGCTACAATAGCATTCAGCTTGTGTTCGTCAATTGCCGCGTCGATTCCCTCGGTGCGGGCAAGCCGGCGGCAACGGGCCAGCTCCTCAACATACTGATAATCCGTGAGCGGCCCCTTCCCTTCGGCCGATTCAAAAATGTTCTGGCCGAAGTACCGCAGTTCCGTTTCCTTGTTGCGATTGTTGAACTCGATGATGTCCTTGAGAGATTTCACAGGCGCCTCGGGGCCGAGCCGGGCCAGATACGCGGCCATGTCCGCCTTCAACTCGTAGCGCAGCACCGTTCCTTCCGAGGAGCCTGACTCCTCCGCAACCGTCATCTTACTTGTATCGATCAGCTCGGCGCCCGCCTGCTTCATGGCCTCCAGTGCCGTTTTCATGACGTCGCCCGCTGCGTCGTGATAACTAAAATAATTTCTCGCCACGCCGATCTTCGCGCCCTTCAGCCCGGCCGCGTCGAGAAATTGCGTGTAGTCGCTCTTTGCATGGTCCTTGCTCTCGGATGTGACGGCGTCTTGCGGGTCGATTCCTGCAAGTACGCCGAGCAGGATGGCCGCATCGCGCACCGTGCGCGTCATCGGACCGGCCGTATCTTGTGAATGCGAAATCGGAACGATGCCCGTGCGGCTCACCAGTCCGATTGTCGGTTTGATCCCTACAATTCCGCACACCGAGGATGGGCTGAGGATCGAGCCGTCCGTCTCGGTGCCGACGGCGACGGCGCACAAGTTCGCCGCCACGGCCGCGCCCGATCCGGAACTGGATCCACATGGGTTGCGATCGAGCGCATATGGATTTCGCGTCAGTCCCCCGCGGCCGCTCCAGCCGCTGGTGGAATGGCTCGAACGGATGTTGGCCCACTCGCTTAAGTTCGTTTTGCCGAGTAGCACGGCGCCCGCCTTGCGCAGCTGCTTCACGACGAACGAATCCTCGGGCGGCTTGGCGCCAACCAGCGCGAGCGAGCCGGCGGTTGTTGCCATCTTGTCGGCCGTGTCGATGTTATCCTTCACCAGCACGGGGATGCCGTGCAGCGGCCCGCGCGGAACTCCGGCCTTTCGCTGGCGATCGGCCTCGTCGGCGAGCGTCAGTGCGTCGGGGTTCACTTCGATGACGCTGCGCAGCGCGGGGCCGCTTTTATCGACCGCCTCGATTCGCGCGAGATATTTTTCGGTAAGCGAGCGGGCCGTAAAGCGGCCCAATTTCATCCCTTCCTGCAATTCATCGATCGACAGCTCACTCAGCTCAAACGACGGGTCGCTTGCCGCGGGCGGCGCGGCACCCTTCTCTGTGTCACCGCGCACCGCCATTGGCAGCGCCGCACTCAGCAATCCGCCGGCAACGCTCGTCGTCAGAAATGCTCGCCGATCGGGGAAATTCGGGTTGCACGAAACTCTTATTTGACGCGTCACAGCAGAATTCTCCACGCCTGGCACGTTCGCTTCGATTATTAGCACACTTTTCCCGGATCGCAATTACTCACGCAGAGGCGCAGTGGGCGCTGAGGCCTGGATATCGGCATGAATCTAAATCCTTGGAACACTAATTACCACTAATCGACACTAATAAGTTTAGCGGAAACTAGTGGAAACTAGTGTTCCTCTTCTGCGTCCCCAGCGCCGCTCGGCTAAGCTCGCCGCAGGCCTCTGCGTGAGACCTATCCTGTTTAGATTGCAAACTCACGGACGGGATGCCATTATATTTGCATGAAAATTTATGTAGCCGCGCTGGTCGCCGTTGCGATGACCGCAAGTCGTTCGACTGCCCAAGATCCATCGAGGGGTGACTCAACGGAACCAATTCTCTGCCAGGGTGAGTACCAGACCGAGGCACAAGCGGTAGAGCAGCTTGCCCGCATGGCTGCCACGTATTCCAACCGCGAAGGGTGGCAGGCCCGTGCCGCAAAGATCCGCAAGCAAATTCTCGTCGGCGCCAAGCTCGATCCGCTCCCCGAGCGCACGCCGCTTAACCCAATCATTCGCAACAAGCGCGTATACAATGGCTACACGGTCGAGTCGGTCGCCTTCGAAGCCCGCCCGGGATTTTTTGTCTACGGCAGCCTGTATCGCCCCACGAAGCATAGCGCCTCGTACCCTAGCATCCTCTGCACTCATGGGCATTACCCCCGCCCCGACGGCGGCCGCTACTCGCCCGACGAACAACACCGCTGTGCCACGCTCGCTCGCATGGGCGCCATCGTGCTCTCCTACGACATGATCGGCTTCGGCGACTCGCTGCGGCAAGGTTGGGACCACGGCCACGAACAAGCGCTCACGCTGCAAACGTGGAGCAGCATCCGCGCGGTCGATTTTCTGCAGTCGCTGCCGGAGGTCGACGATGAGCGAATCGGCGTCACGGGCGTTTCGGGCGGCGGAACGCAGACGTTTCTGCTCACGGCGGTGGATGACCGAGTGAAAGTTGCGGTTCCGGTCGCGATGGTCTCGGCCCATTTCTTCGGCGGCTGCGACTGCGAAAGCGGCATGCCGATCCACAAGACGGCCGAGCTGGAAACAAACAACGCTGAGATTGCCGCGTTGGCCGCGCCGCGGCCGCTGCTATTGGTCTCGGTGGGCGGCGATTGGACCAAGAATACGCCGAAGGTCGAGTTCCCCTACATCAAAAACGTTTACAAACTTTGCGGCGCTGAAGCGAATGTCGAGAACTCACACTTCCCCGACGAGGGCCACGGCTACGAATACGTCAAGCGCCAGGCCGCGTATCCGTTCCTCGTGAAGCATTTGGACCTTGACCCGGAAGGCGTGCTCGATCCGAACACCGGCAAGTTCGACGAGAGCAAAACGGTTATCGAAACGCCCGACGAGATGCACGTCTTCGACGATGCGCATCCGCTGCCCTTGCACGCCCTGAAGCCAGGGTCCAAAGTCGAGATTTAGGCCAAGCCTACGCGCATAGCTTTTTTTAACCACTAAGGACACAAAGTTAATTCAAATGCATAATCGACCTTCGTGTCCTTTGTGTCTTTGTGTTAGTTTCATAACCGTATGAACATGTCCTATCGCAACATCCCTTGGGTTCTAGCTGCGTGCGCATTATTTTCATTTGCGGCCACCGCGAATGCAGACGATAACTCGATCAAACTCTTCGACGGCAAATCGCTCGAAGGCTGGACCACCGCTTCCGGCGAGCCGGTCACTAGCGGCTGGACCGTCGAGGACGGCATGCTCGTGCGCAGCGGCCGCGGCGGCTCGATCTACACGGCCAAAGAGTACGGCGACTTCGACCTGTCGTTCGAATGGAAAATCGCCCCGCGCGGCAACAGCGGAGTGAAGTATCGCGTCACCCACTATGAAAAGGGCGTGTACGGAAACCCGGGCTGGCTCGGCTGCGAGTACCAGATTTACGACGACCTGGGCCGCGGCGCGCGGCCGCGCTATAGTTGCGGCGCAATTTACGAACTCTATGCGCCGTCGGACAGCAAAAAGCTCCGGCCAGTCGGCGAGTTCAACGAATCGCGCATCGTGGTCCACGGCACCAAGATCGAGCACTGGCTCAACGGCGAGCGAATCGTCGAGGCCGACATCAACTCCGACGACTGGAAACGCCGCGTCGCGCGCAGCAAATTCGGCGACGTCGACGGCTTCTTCAGCAACCCGAAGGGCCGCATCGAGCTGCAGGACCACGGCGCGAAAGTCTGGTTCCGCAATATCGTCCTCCGCCCGCTGGATTAGCGGTTTCTTCGACGCATTTGCCGCAGTCTTCGCCACATTTTCTGCAAATTAACGTGCCCGGTGCGCGAATTTGTCGCGGCGAGGTGGACACTCTGGCATCCCCTTTGCCGGTAAAAGTCGAGTAGGGCGCAGTTCCAATCACGCGCTGACTTGTCCCGACAAGTTCTCCGATATGCGCCCCTCGCGACGGAGGTCTAACCATGAGGCCCCATTATTTTCGAGATCGTAGCCACGCGGGCCAGTTGCTCGCGGAAAAGCTATCCAAGTATGCCAACCGGCCGGATGCGATCGTGCTCGCGCTGCCGCGCGGCGGCGTGCCGGTCGGGTATGAAGTGGCCCGTGACCTTAACATCCCGCTTGATGTCTTTATCGTTCGCAAGCTCGGCGTTCCCGGCTACGAGGAGTTGGCGATGGGCGCCGTCGCAACCGGAGGCATTCGAGTTCTCAACGAACAAGTCGTCCATAATCTAAATATCCCGGAAAACGTGATCAACGCTGTTGCCGATTGGGAAACGGAAGAGATTCGGCGGCGCGAGGAGCGTTATCGAGGCGACGAGCCGCCGCCCGACGTGCACGGCAAGACTGTGATCCTTGTCGACGACGGTTTGGCTACTGGCTCCACGATGCTCGCAGCGCTCAAGGCGCTCCGGCAGCAGCTTCCTGCGCGGATCGTCGTGGCTGTTCCCACCGCGGCGCCCGAAACCTGCGAACAAATGAAAGCCGAAGCCGACGAGGCCATTTGCGCCATCACGCCAGAGCCTTTCTATGCTGTCGGCTTATGGTACGAGAACTTCTCGCAGACAACCGACGAAGAGGTCCGCGAGCTGCTCGCAGCGGCGCGGCACAATCACTCAATGGAGCAACACGCATAACCAGGTACATAACCCGGCCATCTTGGCCAGGAAGATTCAGCGCGATGGTGCAACGAGCGCGGCGGGCCAAGATAGCCCGGCTATGTAGCCGACCCGAAGGACCAAGCCATGAACCCCACATCGCACGACACACTAATCAGCGCGGTTCGCGCGGCCGCGCATCCGCTCATCGGCGCCGCGGCAGATTACGATCCCCTGTTGGATCTCATCGGCGACGCGCAGTTTGTGCTCTTGGGTGAAGCATCGCACGGCACTCACGATTTTTATCATGATCGCGCGCTCATCACCCAGCGGCTGATCACGGAAAAAGGATTCACGGCCGTCGCCGTGGAAGCCGACTGGCCGGATGCGTATCGTGTGAATCGGTTCGTTCGCGGCCAGAGCGACGACGAGTTTGCCATCGACGCGCTCGCTGATTTTCGGCGCTTCCCACAGTGGATGTGGCGAAACACAGACGTGGCCGACTTTGTCGAATGGCTGCGAGCGCACAATGATGCGCTTCCAGCCGGTGCCCCGAAGGCAGGCTTTTATGGCCTGGACCTGTACAGCTTGCACTCCTCGATGGACGCCGTGCTCAACTATCTCGCGAAAGTCGATCCACAGGCAGCGAAGTCGGCAAGCCAGCGCTACGCCTGTTTCGACCACTTCGGCGATGATGCGCAGACGTACGGATTCTTGACTGGCACGGGCGTTGCCGAAACGTGCGAAGAGGAGGTGGTCGGTCAACTCGTCGATCTGCAGCGCCGCGCATCGGAGTATGCTCGCCGCGACGGGCGCATTGCCGAGGACGAGCTGTTCTTTGCCGAGCAAAACGCCCGCCTCGTAATGAACGCCGAGAAATACTACCGCTCGATGTACCTTGGCGACGTGTTGACCTGGAACCTGCGCGATCGCCACATGGCGGAGACACTCGACTCGCTCGTGCAGCATTTGGAACGCCGCGGTGGCCGCGCGAAAATTGCGGTTTGGGCGCACAACTCACACCTCGGCGACGCCCGCGCGACGCAAATGGGCCAGCGCGGCGAGCTGAACATCGGCCAGCTTGTCCGCGAAAAATACGGCCGCGACGCCGTCCTCGTTGGCTTCACGACGCATCAGGGCACCGTCACGGCCGCCTCAGATTGGGGTGCACCGGCCGAACGAAAAACCGTGCGACCGGGCCTCGCGGGCAGCTACGAGGCGCTGTTCGATCGAACCGGCATCGATCGCTTCTTTCTCGCCTTGCGCGGCAACAGCGAGATGACCGAAGGATTGCGCCCGCGAAAGCTCGAGCGGGCCATCGGAGTCATCTACCGCCCGGATACCGAGCGCATGAGCCATTACTTTTACGCGCGGCTGCCGGACCAGTTCGATGCCGTGATCCATTTTAACGAGACCCGCGCCGTGGAACCGCTGGAGCGAACCGCCGATTGGGAAGCTGGCGAGGTGCCCGAAACGTACCCCTTCGCAGTCTGATCCTCACTTCCGAAAAAATGGCACAACAATGGACGCAACCAAACAAAAAATTGATGATCGCGTAGTTCGTGTTCCCGCCGGAGCCGTGACACTCGAAGGCAATTTCAATTTGCCGCAGGACGCCCGAGGCGTCGTGCTTTTTGCACATGGCAGCGGCAGCGGCCGACACAGCCCTCGCAACCGCTACGTGGCCGAACTGCTGAACGAATCGAAACTGGGCACGCTGCTGGTAGATTTGCTCACCGCCGAGGAAGAAGCAGTCGACATGCACACAGCTCACCTGCGATTCGACATCAATCTCCTGGCCGAGCGGCTTGTCGGTGCAACCGACTGGCTGGCGCGCGACGCAACCACGCGCCGTTTACCGATCGGCTATTTCGGCGCGAGCACGGGGGCGGCCGCCGCCCTGGTCGCCGCCACCAAGCGCGAGAAGTTGATAAGCGCAGTCGTCTCGCGCGGCGGCCGTCCCGACCTGGCAGGGCGTTATTTAGCGCGTGTGGACGCGCCGACGCTGCTCATCGTGGGGGGCAATGATCCGTTGGTTCTCGAGCTTAATCGCGCGGCCCTCGATGAGCTCCGCTGTGAAAAGCACATCGAAATAGTGCCCGGCGCAAGCCACCTCTTTGAAGAGCCCGGCACCCTCGATGAAGTCGCTCGGCTGGCCCGCAAGTGGTTCGAGAGCCATTTTTCCGCCTCCGCGCGAAAATTCGCTTTTTCAAATTCCGGTGAGTAAAATCGATGAGTCGCAACGGTGAGTTTATTGATGGCTGTGCCGCCAATGGGTCGAGGGCGCCCAACGGAAGCCCGGATGAGACCGAGCAATCGTTGGCACCTGGGGGCATTCGTCGCGCAAACATCAAAGATTTTCCGGCCCGCCGCACTCGCGGTACCGCCGTGGTCTTTCCCTCAAGATCACGCGATTACAGTCTACGTATGCAAAAACCCACCGTTTCCAGTCGGCGACAGTTCGAACAGTATCGAGCTGAACTCATTTCCCGTAACAGCGACGGCCATCAGCGGCACCGGCGCGATCGCACCGCCGGCATGCTGATTTGGAGCTTCCTGAAGCTCGTGAATGGCCGGCGCGCTGCGCTGGCGTTCGCATTGGGAACGCTTTCGATTGCAACGCTTCTTTCGCTCGTGCCGCCGGCGGCCACGAAGTTCGTCGTCGATTACGTGCTCACGGGCCAGCCGCTGCCGCAGTCCGTGCCCGCCTGGGTGCCTCGCGATCCGTGGCCACTGCTGCTCACAATAACGGCCGGCGTGCTGATCGTATCCCTTTGCAAAACGCTGGTTCACATCTGGGGCCGCTGGCACGCCACCCGCGTTACCAAGCTTTTGCAAATGTCGATTCGCAAGCAGGTGTTCTCGCATGTGGTGCGCTTGCCGCTGCATCGCGTGCAGGAGCTGAAAGCGGGCGGCGCCGCCAGCATCCTGCGCCAGGACGCCGGCAGCGTCGGCGAGCTGATTTTCGGCATGCTCTACAATCCCTGGCGGGCCGTAATTCAGCTCTTGGGCAGCCTGTGCATTCTCGCCTGGGTCGATTGGAAGCTGCTCATCGGCGCGCTCGTTGCCGTGCCGCTCGTTTACCTCACGCACCGCACGTGGATCAGCCGCATCCGCCCGCAGCACCGCCGCATCCGCGCCGAGCGCGAGCGCGTCGACGCCCTGGCCACCGAGGCTGTCGGCGGCATGCGCGTCGTGCGCGCGTTCGGCCGCCACCGCTCTGAAACCAGCCGCATCATGCGCGGCAACCATGTCATGGGCCGGCAGGAGCTGTACGCCTGGTGGTGGATGCGAGCGGTCGAAATTGTCTGGGAAACGCTCATCCCCGTGGCCAGCGCGCTGTTGCTCATGTACGGCGGCTGGCAGGTGATTCAAGGCGGCCTGACGCTCGGCGACCTCGTGATGTTCCTCGTCTACCTGTTAATGTTGCTTGGCCCGCTCGCAGTCCTCGCGCAGTCGGCGGCCGAGTTTCAGAACGGCCTCTCCGGGCTGGACCGCATTCTTGATCTGCTCGAAGAGCCGCGCGAAATGGAATCCGCGTCCGCCGTGAAAATCAGCCGCACCAAAGCCGAAGGACGCATCACGTTCGAGGACGTATCGTTCAGCTATCCTGGCTCGAGCACCTTCGCGCTCGATAATATCCAGCTCGACGTCGAGCCGGGCGAGACGATCGCGCTCGTAGGCCCCAGCGGCAGCGGAAAGACGACGCTCTGCAACCTGGTGGGCCGCTTCTACGATCCCACGAGCGGCCGCATCCTGCTCGATGGCCGCGACCTGTGCGACATCGAAGTCGACAGCTACCGCAGCCTCATCGGCATCGTCGAGCAGGATGTGTTCCTGTTCGACGGCACGATTGCCGCCAACATCGCCTACGGCAATCGCCACGCGACTGAGCGCGACGTCCACGAAGCGGCACGCGTCGCCAGCGCCCATGAGTTCATCGAGGCGCTGCCCAATGGATACGAAACGGTGATCGGCGAGCGCGGCGTGCGGCTCAGCGGCGGGCAGCGGCAGCGCATCGCCATCGCCCGCGCCATTCTGGCCGACCCGAAGATTCTCATTCTCGACGAAGCCACCAGCAATCTCGACACCGAAAGCGAGCGGACCATTCAGCGCAGCCTGACCGCGCTCATGGAAAACCGCAC